>DATGHJ010000570.1:0-3476 GCA_035308085.1 Trinickia sp.
TGATCTGCGACCGGATCGGCGTGATGTCGGCAGGAAAGATGACGGGCATTTTCACGCGGGAGAACTGGACGCAAGACGCGCTGCTCGCCGCCGCATTCGCGGGCTACAGTGGACGCGAGGCGCTGCTGCACCCGCACGACACGCATCACGCAGGGAGTCTGGCATGACTGACCAACCGGCGCCGAAGAGCGGCGCAAACGGTGGGGTAACGGCGCCGAGCGCGGCCGCCGAAAGCGGCGGCGCCGAGCGCACCGCGCCGGCCGGCACGCGGCTGGGGTTCTCGAACTATCTCGGGCTCGCGGGCGCGCTCGCGGCGATGATCGCACTGTTCTCGGTGCTGAGCTCGCACTTTCTGACCTACGACACGTTCAGCACGATCGCCAACCAGATTCCCGACCTCGTCGTGATGGCGGTCGGCATGACCTTCGTGCTGATCATTGCGGGGATCGACTTGTCGGTGGGCTCGGTGCTCGCGCTCGGCGCGTCGGTCGTGAGCGTCGCCGCGTTGAAATGGGGTTGGGGGCCGCTTCCGTCGGCGTTGCTCGGCCTCGCGGCCGCCGCGCTGACCGGCACGGTGACGGGCGCGGTGACCGTCGGCTGGCGGATTCCGTCGTTCATCGTATCGCTTGGCGTGCTCGAGGCCGCGCGCGGCCTCGCCTACCAGATGACCAACTCGCGCACGGCGTATATCGGCGACGCATTCGACTTCCTCTCGAACCCGATTGCTCTCGGCATCTCGCCGGCGTTCCTGATCGCCGTGGTCGTGATGATCGTGGCGCAGCTCGTGTTGACGCGCACAGTGTTCGGCCGGTATCTGGTCGGCATCGGCACCAACGAGGAAGCGGTGCGCCTGGCCGGCGTCAATCCGCGTCCGTACAAGATCGTCGTGTTCGCGCTGATGGGCGCGCTGTCGGGTTTGGCCGCCTTGTTCCAGATATCGCGGCTCGAAGCCGCCGACCCGAACGCCGGCGTCGGCGCAGAGCTGCAGGTGATCGCGGCCGTGGTGATCGGCGGCACGAGCCTGATGGGCGGGCGCGGCTCGGTCATCAGCACGTTCTTTGGCGTGCTGATCATCTCGGTGCTGGCCGCGGGGCTCGCGCAGATCGGTGCGAACGAGCCGACCAAGCGGATCATCACCGGCGCGGTGATCGTGGTGGCCGTCGTGCTCGACACGTACCGAAGCCGACGCAAGCGCAAGTGACACGACGATAATTGCAAAGAATCGACATGGGACATCGTCAGACGGTTCAGCCATTCGAATAATCTGCCGATATAGCGGAATGGATATACGGGGCATTCCGCGGCGCGGCCGCCAAACAGGCAGTCATCAGGCCGCGCAATGGCGCAAGCAGAGCGTAATGAGGCGGGTGTAGAAAGTGGAGGGCGGCCAGTAGCGTTCACGGCCCACCTGCCGGCAAGAAAAACAAGCGAGAGAGAAACGGGTTATGGCGACGATCAAGGATGTGGCGGCCGTGGCTGGCGTATCGTTCACGACGGTGTCGCATGTGGTGAACAACTCGCGGCCGGTATCGGCCGACGTGCGCGCGAAAGTCGAGCGGGCGATCAGCCAGCTCAACTACGTGCCGTCGGCGGTCGCGCGTTCGCTGAAGGGGCGCGCGACCGCCACGATCGGCCTCGTCGTGCCGAACAGCACGAATCCTTACTTCGCGGAGCTCGCGCGAGGCATCGAGGATGGTTGCGCACGCAAGGGTTACTGCGTGTTCTTCTGCAACTCCGACGACGACCCCGCAAAGCAGCGCAACTACCTGCGCGTGCTGCAGGAAAAGCGCATTGACGGGCTGATCATCGCGTCCGCAGGCGATGACGCCGTGCTCGCCGAAAGCCTGGCCGATTCGCGCGAGCCGCTCGTGATCGTCGATCGCAACATCGAGGGGCTCGCGGCCGATCTCGTGCAAATCGACCATGAAAAGGGCGCCTATCTCGCCACCAAGCATCTGCTGGAACTGGGCCACGCCAAAATCGGCTGTATTACGGGACCGGTTTCAACCGCCGTGAGTGCGATGCGCGTGCACGGCTTCATCCGCGCGATGGCCGAGCGCGGCATCGAGATCGCGCCGAGCGCGATCGTCGAAAGCGATTTTTCCGGCGCGGGCGGCCACCTGGCGGCGGGCCAGCTGTTCGACACCGTGCGCCCGAGCGCGATCTTCGCGTGCAACGACATGATGGGCATCGGCGCGCTGCGCGCGGCCGCCGAACGCGGCATCCTCGTGCCGCACGACTGCTCGATCATCGGCTTCGACGACATCGAGTTCAGCGCCTATACGTATCCGGCGCTGTCGACGGTCGGGCAGTCCGTGCGCGCGCTCGGCGAGACGGCCGCGCAAACGCTGATCGAGCGCATCACGAACAACTCCGGCGGGCCGACTCGCCGCCGCGTGGTTTCGCCGCGTCTCGTGCTGCGCGAATCGACCGCCGCCTACGCGGAGCCGGGGCGGATCGAGCTGTGCGCCTAGCAAGGCGCACCTGGCGGGAGGTTCGCAAAACCAGGCGTGTAAGAAATTACAAGCCTGCGGCGCACCCATTCTTCATACGGTAAAAGCGCTTCAAGTCCTCTGCTTTCGCGCCGTAAACGTGGCAAGAGCGCGTGGCAAGAGCGCGTGGCAAGAGCGCGTGCCAAGAGCGCGTGGCTACTGCGCGGCGCCTAATCGCGCCTATTCGCCAGGCGTCATGCGCGCGCACGCACGACTCCGATTCCCCATCGATGCGTTAGAGGATTTCGCTGCACCATGAAGAGCATTTCGATCAAAGCACGCATCGGTTTGACGATCGCGTTCCTTTCCGCGCTGCTGCTGGCGCTCGGCGTATTGGGCCTGTCCGGCATGGGCCGCGCGAACGACGCCTACCGCAACACCTACACGAACGACATGCCGAGCGCCGTCAACATCGACAACGCGGAAATCTACGCGGCGCGCGAGCGCCTGGCGCTCGACCGTGCCGCGTTCCAGGCCGGAACGCCGGCTGCGGCCACCACCCTCGAGCGCGCGAAGCTCATGCGCTCGAATTCGGACCTGTGGTGGAAGAAATACCTCGATCAGCCGCGCGACGCCGGCGAGGACAAGCTCGCGCAGGACGTATCGGCCAAGCGCGACGCCCTGCATCAGCTGCTTGATTCCGAAGCGCCTATCATCCAGGCGAACGATCACGACAAGCTCGTCGATCTCGCGAACCGCATCCAGGTGGCCTACAACGACCTCGCGAACGCCGACGACGCGCTGCGCCAGCTGCAGTTCTCGCAGGCCGACGAGGGCTACCGGGACGCGCAATCGGCGTTCGGGACCTTTCGCCTAGTGACGATCGCCTTCTTGATCGCCGGGCTGGGCGCGGCGCTGCTGTCGTATGCGACGCTGCGCGGCGCGATCACGCGCCCGCTCGGCGAAGCGCTCGGGCACTTCGAAGCCATCGCCGCGGGCGACCTGCGCCGGCAGATCGCCGCGCGCTCGCACGATGAAATGGGG
>DATGHJ010000571.1:0-5601 GCA_035308085.1 Trinickia sp.
AACATTTTCCTGCTGATCGTCGTGATGGGGTGCGCGCTGTCGGTCGTCAACGCCACCAATCAGCAGCGTCAGATGTTTTTCCAGTTGCAACGCGCGCAGTCGCAGGAGCATCAGCTTCAGCAGGACTACGCGCAGCTTCAATATCAGCAGAGCGCTATGTCGAAGACGTCGCGCATCGAGCAGATCGCCACCGATTCGCTCAAGATGACGCCCGTCACGACCGGCCGCACGCAGTATCTGACGCTCCCGCCGGGCGCCGCGACGGCGCAGGATGCGCCTGTGCCGACCTCCGCGCCCGCTTCGGCGCCGGTCGCATCGCGCCGTGGGAGCACGCGATGAAGAAGGCGCAGAACCGCAAGAGCGTGTCGTACTCGGCGAGCCCGGTGCTCTCCGTGCGCCTGCCGATGTGGCGCTCGAAGCTCGTCGTGTTTCTGCTGTTCATGGCCTTCGTCGCGCTCGCTGGGCGCGCGTTCTGGATTCAGGGTCCGGGCAACTCGTTCTATTTGAAGCAGGGCGAAAGCCGCTATCAGCGCACGATTGAAATGCCGGCCACGCGCGGCAAGATTCTCGATCGCAACGGTCTCGTGCTCGCGACGAGCCTGCCGGTGCGCGCGATCTGGGCGATTCCCGAATCGGTGCCGGACGACCTCGGCGCGGACAAGCTCGCGCAGCTCTCGAAGTTGCTCGACATGACGCAAACCGAGTTGCGCGCGAAACTTTCCGAAGACAAGACATTCGTCTACGTCAAACGGCAGGTGCCGGTCGACGTCGCGGACAAAGTCGCCGCGCTCGATATCCCGGGCATCTACCAGCGCCCCGAGTACAAGCGGTTTTATCCGGAAGGCGAAATCACGGCTCACCTGATCGGCTTCACGAACGTCGAGGACGAAGGCCAGGAAGGCGTTGAACTCGGCGATCAGAAAGTCCTCCAGGGGACGCCAGGCATTCGTCACGTGATCAAGGACCGGATGGGCCGCGTTATCGAGGACGTTGACGAGACCGTCGTGCCGCATAACGGCGAAGACGTCGAATTGTCGATCGACAGCAAGATCCAATACATTGCGTACGCCAACCTGAAGGCAGCCGTCGAGAAGTTCAAGGCGAAGGCCGGCGCGGCGATGGTGGTCGACGTGCAGACCGGGAACGTGCTCGCGCTCGTCAACTATCCGACCTACAACCCGAACGACCGCTCGCACCTGACCGGCGAGCAGTTGCGCAACCGGATCATGACCGACGTGTTCGAGCCGGGCTCGATCATGAAGCCGTTTACGGTGTCGCTCGCGCTCGATTTGCACCGCGTGACGCCGAATACGCTCGTCGATACCGGCAATGGCCACTTCACGCTCGATGGAGCGACGATCACCGACGACAGCGGGTTCGGCGTGCTGACAGTTGGCGGCGTGATCCAGAAGTCGAGCAACATCGGCGCGACGAAGATCGCGATGACGCTCAAGCCGGAAGAGATGTGGAATATGTATACGAGCATCGGCCTTGGCCAGGCGCCGAAGGTCGGTTTCCCAGGAGCTGCGCCCGGGCGCTTGCGTCCGTGGAAGAGCTGGCGGCGCATCGAGCAGGCGACGATGTCGTATGGCTACGGCTTGTCAGTGTCGCTGTTCCAGCTCGCGCGCGCGTACACCGCCATTGCGCACGACGGTCAGATTCTGCCGGTATCGATCTTCAAGACGCCGGGTGACCAGCCCGTGTCCGGTCCCCAAATCTTCTCGCCGACGACGGCGCGCGAAGTCCGTACGATGCTCGAGTCGGTGGTCACGGCGCAAGGCACGTCGCCCGATGCGGCGGTGCCGGGTTACCGCGTCGGCGGCAAGAGCGGTACCGCGTACAAGCACGGCCCGCACGGCTACGACAAATCGAAGTACCGCGCCTCGTTCGTCGGCATGGCGCCGATGCCGAACCCGCGCATCGTCGTCGCCGTGTCCGTCGACGAGCCGACCGCCGGCAGCCACTTCGGCGGCCAGGTTTCGGGGCCGGTGTTCTCGGCGATCGTCGGCGATACGCTGCGCTCGCTGAACGTGCCGCCCGATATGCCCGTCAAGCAGCTCGTCGTGTCCGACGATCCGGCGAAAGCTGCGCCGGCTGCGGGTGCGTCGGCGGCCGTCGTCGCACAGAAGACGGCCGCGGTTCGCAGCAACGAAAAGCCGACGACGATCGCCAATCACGGTGGCGTCAAAAAGATCACAGTGTCCGATAACACAAAGATTCGCCCAGGAGTCGTCCGATGAGCGCTGCCCGCCGTCAACACCCGGCGCACCAGCAGATCGCCGATGTGCTCGACTGGTTGCGCGCGCACGCCGCGCCCGGTGCGAACCTGCACGCCGATACGCGCACGCTCGCGGCCGGTGACGTGTTTCTTGCGTATGCCGTCGACGGCGCCGACAACCGTCCGTTCATCGACAGCGCGATCGAGCGCGGCGCCGCTGCCGTGCTGTTTCAGCCCGAAGGCTTCGATGGCGCGGCGGACCCGGAACTGGCGCTCGCCGTGCCCGCGCTGAACGAACTGGCCGGGGCCGTCGCGAGCGGCTGGTACGGACGCCCATCCGAGGCGATGCTCGCGGTCGGCGTAACGGGCACGAACGGCAAGACGTCGTGCTCGCAATGGATCGCGGCCGCGCTGACCGCCGCCGGAAAGCCGTGCGCAATCATCGGCACGCTCGGCAGCGGCATGCCGGGTCACCTCGTGCAAACCGGCTTCACGACGCCCGACGCGCCGCAACTGCAGCGCAACCTCGCGCAGCTTCACGCGGCGGGCGCGCAGGCGGTGGCGATGGAAGTGTCGTCGCATGCGTTGCATCAGGGGCGTGTGAACGGCACGGCGTTCGATATCGCCGTCTTCACGAATCTCACGCAGGACCACCTCGACTATCACGGCACATTCGCCGCGTATGAGGCGGCGAAGGCGCGCCTCTTCGACTGGCCGGACCTGCGCTGCGCCGTCATCAATCGCGACGACGAAGCAGGGCGGCGCCTCCTCGCCCGCGCGCACGGCAAGGTGCGCACGATCGCGTACGGCATCGACGCGGCGGTCGACGGCGCCCCGCCGGCCGATGCGTTGCTGCTTGCCTCGCGCGTTCGCGCGACGCCGGTCGGCACGGCGTTCCACCTGGCCTCCGATTGGGGCGCGGCCGATGTCGAAGTCGCGACGCTCGGCGCGTTCAACGTCAGCAATCTGCTCGGCGTGCTTGGTGCGCTGCTCGCCGCCGACGTGCCGTTCGCGGCCGCGCTTGCCGAGCTGTCGAAGCTCGAGCCGGTCAACGGCCGCATGCAGCGGCTCGGCGGCCGGCTGCCGAACGACGAGCCGCTCGTCGTGATCGACTACGCGCACACGCCCGACGCGCTCGAAAAAACGCTTGAAGCGCTGCGCCCGATCGCGAGCGCGCGCGGCGGCGAACTCGTCTGCATGTTCGGCTGCGGCGGCGATCGGGATGCGACGAAGCGTCCGCTGATGGGCGCGATCGCCGAGCGGCTTGCCGATTCGGTCGTCGTGACGAGCGACAATCCGCGCAGCGAAGATCCGCAGTCGATCATCGATCAGATCGTCGCCGGCATGACGGACTCGGGCAAAGCCCGCCGCATCGAGGATCGCGCGAGCGCGATCCTGCAGGCCGTGCGCGGCGCGGCGCGCGAAGACGTGGTCGTGCTGGCCGGCAAAGGTCACGAAGCCACGCAGGAAATCATGGGTAAGAAGCGCGTCTTCTCCGATCAGGACCACGCCCGTCTCGCGCTTGCCGCGCGGGCGACGCACACTCGCGGAGGCGGCGAATGACGATGTTCTCGCTAAATGAAGCGGCTCACGAGATCACTGGCGCAACGGTGCTGGGCGATGGCGCGGCCACGTTCGAGCGCGTTGCCACCGACAGCCGCACCGCCGGCCCCGGTGATTTGTTTGTCGCGCTGAAGGGTGACCGTTTCGACGCGCACGACTTCCTGCCGGAAGTCGCCGAGCGCGGCGTGAGCGCGGTGCTAGTGTCGCGCAGCCCGGGCGAATGGCGTGTGCCGGCGCTGCGGGTTCCCGATACGCGCGTGGCGCTCGGGGCGCTCGCGCGCGCGTGGCGCCGGCGTTTTGCGATTCCGCTCGTCGCGGTCACGGGCAGCAACGGCAAGACGACGGTCAAGGAAATGATCTCGTCGATCTTTGCGGCGGCGGTGGGCATTGACGCAAGGCTCGCGACGGCAGGCAATTACAACAACGAGATCGGCCTGCCGCTCACGCTGTTTCGTCTGACCGAAGCGCACAAGCTCGCCGTTGTCGAACTCGGGATGAACCATCCCGGCGAAACCGACGTGCTTGGCAAGATCGCCGAGCCGACCGTCGCGCTCGTCAACAACGCGCAGCGCGAGCATCAGGAATTCATGGCGACGGTCGAAGCGGTCGCGCTCGAGCACGCGAGCGTGATCCACGCGCTCGGCTCCACGGGCGTCGCGGTGTTTCCCGCCGAAGACGCCTACGCGGCCATCTGGCGCATCGCCGCGACCGGCAATCGCATCGTCGATTTCGCGCTGAACGCGGCGGACCGCAAGACGGCTGCAGCGGTGACGGGCGAACTCGAAGGCAACCGTTTGCGCGTGTCGACGCCCGACGGCACGTTCGAAGCCGTGCTGCAAGTGCTCGGCGAGCACAACGCACGCAACGCGCTCGCGGCGACGTCGGCGGCGGTCGCGGCCGGCGTGCCGCTCGACGCGATCAAGCGCGGCCTTGAAGCATTCGAGCCGGTGAAGGGGCGCCTGCAAGTGAAGCGCGCGGCCCTCGGCTCGCTCGCGGGCGCCACTGTCATCGACGATACGTACAACGCGAACCCCGATTCGATGCGCGCCGCGATCGACGTGCTCGCCGCACAGCCCGCGCCGCGCGTGCTCGTGATGGGCGATATGGGCGAAGTGGGCGACCACGGTCCGGCGTTTCATCGCGAGGTCGGCGCATATGCGCGCGAGCGTGGTATCGAAGCGCTCGTTGCGCTCGGCGACGCGTCACGCGACGCCTGCAGCGCGTTCAACGCTGGCGGAGCGGGCGCGGGGCCGGCCGAAGGCGCGCGCCATTTCGACGACGTTCCATCATTATTCGCGTACCTGCTGCAAGCCGGTTTCGGCGCTAACGCGACGCTGCTCGTCAAAGGCTCGCGCTTCATGAAGATGGAGCGCGTCGTGGAAGCCGCGATCGCTTCGCAATTGCAACCTGCCGCACCGGGCACGTCGCCCGGCGCACACTGAAAGAGAAGGACCGGCAATGCTATTGGTACTGGCGCAATGGCTGCAGAATGACGCAAGCTTCTTGCGCGTGTTCAGTTACCTGACGTTTCGAGCGGTCGCGGCGAGCATCACCGCGCTCGTGATCGGGCTCGTCCTCGGCCCGTGGGTGATCCGCAAGCTGACCGCGATGAAGGTCGGCCAGGCCGTGCGCAAGGACGGCCCGCAGACGCACCTCGTCAAATCCGGCACGCCGACGATGGGCGGCGTGCTGATTCTGATCGGCATCGCCCTCTCGACGCTCTTGTGTGCCGACCTCACGAACCGCTTCATCTGGATCGTGATGCTCGTCACGTTCGGCTTCGGCGTGATCGGCTGGGTCGATGACTACCGCAAGGTCGT
>DATGHJ010000572.1:0-2773 GCA_035308085.1 Trinickia sp.
ATATTGCCTGCGCGTCGCGCACCATCATCAGGCGAAAACGCTCGTCATCACCGACAGCCGTCTCTCGCCGCTCGCCCGCTACGCGACCACGCAACTCTTTGTGAAGGAGGGGAGCGCGTTCGCGTTCCGCTCGCTGACCAGCACCATCTGCTTGTGCCAGGCGCTCTTCGTCGCGCTTGCGTACAAGCTGGAATTGACCGTTGAAGAATCGAAGGACATTGGAGGATACGATGACTAATGCAGCAACCCCGGCAGCACCCAGCTCGCCGATCAACGTTGCCGTATTCGGCGCAGGGCGGATCGGCCGCATTCACGCGGCCAACCTCGCACGCCAGCCGGGCGTGAAGCTCAAGTACGTGGTGGATGTGAACCGGGAGGCCGCCGCGGCGCTCGCGGCCGAGCATGGCGCGCAGGTCGCGGATGTGGACGGCGCGATGGGCGATGCGGCGGTCGGCGCGACCGTGATCTGCTCGAGCACGGATACGCATGCCGAGCTGATCGAACAATCGGCCGCGCAGAAAAAGCATGTGTTTTGCGAGAAGCCCGTCGACCTGACGGTGGAGCGTGCGCGAGCTTGCGCGGCAGCCGTGGAGCGCGCGGGCGTCGTCTGCATGATCGGCTTTCAGCGCCGCTTCGACCCGACGTTCGCCGCGGTGAAGGCGCGCATCGACGCGGGCGAGATCGGCACGCCGGAGATGCTCGTCGTGACGAGCCGCGACCCGGGCGCGCCGCCCGTCGAGTACATCTTGCGCTCGGGCGGCATCTTCAAGGACATGCTGATCCACGACTTCGACATCTTCCGCTGGATTCTCGACGATGAAGCCGAGACGCTGCACGCGACGGGCAGCGTGCTGTCGGACCCGGCGATCGCCGATGCGGGCGATATCGACTCGACGGCGGTGACGATCCGCACGAAGCGCGGCCGTCTGTGCCAGATCAACACCGCGCGGCGCGCGGCCTATGGCTACGACCAGCGCTTCGAGATCCTCGGCAGCGACGGCATGCTGCAAGCGGGCAACGTGCGGCCGACGGAGGTCGTCGCGTACTCGAAGAAGGCGGTGTCGAGCGACGTCCCGGAGGCGTTTTTTCTGGAACGCTATCGCGCCGCGTATGCACTGGAAATCGCGCATTTCTTCGCAGCGGTGACGCAAGGCTTGCCCGTTCGCACGACGGTCGCCGACGGCTTGAAGGCGCTCGAACTTGCCGAAGCCGCCACGCGCTCATGGCGCGAAGGCCGCGCGGTGCGCGTGGGCAATGAAGCGTGACAGGCGAGGGGAGAGCTTCGATGAATCAGGTTGCTAATCGTGCGCCGGTGAAGATCGGCGTGGTCGGCTTGGGGCGCCTCGGCAAACGCCACGCGCAAAATCTCGCGTTTCGTGTGCCTGGCGCCGTGCTCGCCGCTGCTTGCAGTCCCGTTGACGAGGAGCGCGCGTGGGCGCAAGAGGCACTGCCCGCGCCGCGCCTCTACGCGGACTACGAAGCGCTGCTGGCCGACCAGGGCGTCGACGCCGTATGGCTCGTGACGCCGTCGGCGCTGCACGCCGATCAGATCGTCGCCGCCTTGCGCGCCGGCAAACACGTGTTCTGCGAAAAGCCGCTGTCGCTCGAGGTGTCCGAATGCGAGCGCGTGCTCGAGGAAGCGAAGCGCCAGCCGCATCTGCAAGCGACGATCGGCTTCATGCGCCGCTTCGATCCGAGTTACCGCGACGCGTACGACAAGATCCAGCGCGGCGCGATCGGCCGGCCGTTCATGATCCGCTCGCAGACCACCGACAAGAACGACCCCGAAGGCTTCTTCGTGCGTTTCGCGCCGACTTCGGGCGGGATCTTTCTCGACTGCACGGTGCACGACATCGACGTGACCCGCTGGCTGTTCGGCAATCCGCGCGCCAAGCGCGTGTTCGCGACGGGCACGATCGCGTTGCACGAAGGCTTGCGCGCGTGCGGCGACGTCGATAACGGCGTGGCCGTCTGCGAGTTCGAGGACGGGCGTCTGGCCGTGTACTACGCGTCGCGCACGATGGCGCACGGCAACGACACGCACACCGAAGTCATCGGCACGGCGGGCGCGCTCGCGATCGGCCATATTCCGCGCGCGAGCCGCGTCGAGATCTACGACGAGCACGGCGTGCGCAACGAATGCACGCCGACCTTCTTCGAGCGCTTCGAGGATGCCTTCTTGCACGAAGCGCAGGCGTTCGTCGATGCGGTAAGGGGTGGCAAGGCATCGGGCGCGACGCTTGCCGATGCGCTCGAAGCGACGCGTATCGGCAGCGCGCTGCGCGAAGCGCTGACGACCGGACGGCCCGTCGAGCTGTGACGACGGGCACGGCTCGGCACGCGAGACGCCACCGGGACCCGGGCAGGCTCCCGGCGGCGGATGTTCGCGTGCGGTAGAATTTGACCCTCTGTATGGCGCGGGCCCGCCGATCCTCGAGCGATCGGCGGCTCGCTGCCCCATCCCGAAGGTCGATTGCCGATGCAAATTCACAAGGAAGTCGATGCGCGCGGATTGAACTGTCCGCTGCCCATCTTGCGCGCGAAAAAAGCGCTCGCCGACATGGAGAGCGGCCAAATCCTCAAGGTCCTCGCGACCGATCCCGGCTCGCAACGCGATTTCGCCGCGTTTGCGAAGCAGACGGGCAATGAGATCGTGGAAAGCTCCACGCAAGACAAGACGTTCGTATTCCTGATGCGCCGGCGCTAAGCGCATTCAGGCGTTTCCCGTTGCTGTGAAAAAAGCCTCGCTTCGGCGAGGCTTTTTCGTCTGCCG
>DATGHJ010000573.1:0-10408 GCA_035308085.1 Trinickia sp.
GGCCAGGGGGCGTGCCTGCGGGACTCGAAGTATTTCGTGATCGAAGGAGACGAGTACGACACGGCTTTCTTCGACAAGCGCTCGAAGTTCGTCCATTACCGGCCGCGCACCGCGATCCTGAACAATCTCGAATTCGATCACGCGGATATCTTCCCCGATCTCGCCGCGATCGAAACCCAATTTCATCATCTCGTGCGCACCGTGCCCGGCGTCGGGCGGCTCGTCGTCAACGGGCGCGAGGACGCGCTTGGGCGAGTGATCGCGCGCGGCTGCTGGAGCGACGTCGAGCGATTCGGCGTCGCAGGCGGTTGGGAGGCGCAGCCCGCGGCCGATGGCGTCCCGGTCGACGAGCAGTTCGCCGTCTACTGGCAGGGCGAGCGCGCGGGCGTGGTCGATTGGCAGGTGCAGGGGGAGCACAACCGCATGAACGCGCTCGCGGCGATCGCGGCGGCGCGGCACGTCGGCGTGCCGCCGGCGCAGGCGGCCAAGGCGCTCGGCACGTTCCGCAACGTGAAGCGGCGCATGGAAGTGCGGGGGAGCGTCGAGGGCGTCACTGTCTACGACGATTTCGCGCATCATCCGACTGCGATCGAAACCACTGTTGCCGGCCTTCGCGCCCGTGTCGGCCGTGAAAACACGCGGATTCTCGCCGTGCTCGAGCCGCGCTCGAACACGATGAAGCTCGGCGTGATGAAGGCGCAATTGCCGGGCAGCCTGGCGGATGCCGACCTCGTGTTCGGCTACGGCGCACCGTCCGGGCGCGACGCGCTCGGCTGGGACCTCGCCGAAGCGCTCGCGCCGCTCGGCGCCAAGGCGCAGGCGTTCAACGATCTCGACGCGCTCGTCAAGGCAGTCGCCGCGGCGGCGCGCCCGGGCGACCACGTGCTCGTGATGAGCAACGGCGGTTTCGGCGGCGTCCACCACAAGCTGCTGGATGCGCTCGACGCGCGCCCTGCCGCGCGCGAGCGGGGCGTCGCGTGATCCTCTATCTGCACGGGTTCCGTTCGTCGCCGAATTCGTTCAAGGCGCGCGTGCTTGCCGCGCGGGTCACGGAGCTGGGCAAGGCCGCCGAGTGGTGCTGCCCGATGCTGCCGGTGTCGCCTTTCGAGGCGATCATGCTAGCGGAAGCGCAAGTGATGGCGGCAGGCGCATCCGGCGAAGAGGCCGTGACCGTGATCGGCAGCTCGCTCGGCGGCTATTACGCCACGCATCTCGCCGAAAAACACGGCTGGCGCGCGGTGCTGCTCAATCCGGCGACGGTGCCGCAGCGCGATCTATCGGCGTATCTCGGCGAGCAGCCGCTGTGGCATGGCGGCGGGAGCATCGTCGTCGAGCCGCGTCATCTCGACGAGTTGCGCGCGCTAGGCGTCGCCGCGATCACGCGGCCCGAACGCTATTATTTGATGGCTGCCACCGGCGATGAAGTGCTCGACTACCGCGAAATGCTCGCGCATTACCCGGGCGTGAGCACGAAGCTGATCGACGGCAGCGACCACGCGATCAGTGAGTTTGAAGACTATGTCGACGACGTTCTCGCCTTTTGCGGGATGAAGCTGCCGGCGCGGTCCTGACGGAACCGTCGGGGCGCGACATGTTCGGCCCCTCCAGTTCATATCGGGCAAACCGCCGCCGAAGCGCGTCCGGAGCGGCACACACCACCTATCACACTGCAGGCGCACGGAGCGCGGAGCGGCTGCAGTGGCAAGTCAGAACGAGAGTATTGAGTGAACGTTTTCTTTGAGGAATCGGGCAGTTTCAAGGCGGGCAGCGTGCTGTCGAAGCAAGGCGACGCGTTTCAAGTCGAGCTGCCGGGCGGGCGGCGCGCTAAAGTCCGCGCCAAGGACGTGCTGATCGAATTCGAGAAGCCGAGCGCCGCCGAGTTGATGCAGCAGGCGGACGAAGCCGCGCAGCAGATCGATCTCGACTTCCTGTGGGAATGCGCGCCCGCCGACGAATTCCCGTTCGCGACGCTCGCGAGCGACTACTACGGCGAGTCGTACGGCCCGATCGAGCGCGCGGCGCTCGTGTTGCGCATGCACGGCGCGCCGGTCTACTTCCGCCGCAAGGGGCGCGGACAGTATCAGCGCGCGCCTGAAGAGCAGCTGAAGATGGCGTTGGCGTCGCTCGAGCGTAAGCGTCAGCAGGCTCTCGTGCAGGCCGAATACGAAGAGGAGCTGAAGGCGGGACGTCTGCCCGCCGCATTCGACGGCAAGGCGCTGTCGCTGCTGACCAAGCCCGACAAGAATTCCATCGAATACAAGGCGCTCGAAGCGGCCGCCGCGGCGCGCGGAATTTCCATGGCGCGGCTGATGCTCGAGTGCGGTGGCATCGCGTCGGCGCGCGCGCTGCACGAGGCGCGCTTTCTCGCCGAGTTCTTCCCGCACGGCACCGGCTTTCCGTCCGTCACGCCGGGGGCCGTGCCGGAAGACTTGCCGACGGCCGACGTCGAAGCGTTCTCGATCGACGACATCACGACGACCGAAATCGACGATGCGTTCTCCGTCGAGCATCTGGCCGACGGCCGCGTGCGGATCGGCGTGCACATCGCGGCGCCGGCGCTCGGCATCGCGCGCGGCGATACGGTCGATGCGATCGCCCGCGGGCGGTTGTCCACCGTCTACATGCCGGGCGACAAGATCACGATGCTGCCCGACGAGGTCGTCGAAGCGTTCACGCTGAAGGAAGGCGGCCTGCGCCCGGCGCTGTCGCTCTACGTCATCGTCGATCGCACGACGCAGGAGATCGTCGCGAGCGAAACGCGCGCCGAGCTCGTGTTCGTGAAGCACAACCTGCGCCACAACACGCTCGATGCCCTCGTGAACGAAGAGACGCTCGCCCAAGGCAGCGGCGACTATCCGCACAAGGACGACATCGCCGTGCTGTGGCCGCTCGCGCAGGCGCTCTTCGAAAAGCGTCAGCAGGCGCGCTTGGGCTACGGCTTGAAGCGCGAAGTGCAGAGCAATACCGATTACAACTTCTACGTCGACGGCGAGCACGTGACGATCACGCCGCGCCGGCGCGGCTCGCCGCTCGACTTGATCGTCGCGGAACTCGCGATTCTCGCGAACTCGACGTGGGGCGCGTTCCTGCACGACCACGGCGTACCGGGCATCTACCGCTCGCAGCGGGCGTTCGCGGCGTCCGGTCCGAAGCGCACGCGGATGCAGACGACGGCCGCGCCGCACGAAGGTCTCGGCGTCGCGCAATACGCGTGGAGCACCTCGCCGCTGCGCCGCTACGTCGACCTCGTCAACCAATGGCAGTTGCTCGCGTGCGTGAATCATGGCGTGGCGGCCAAGCTTGTCGCGCCATTCAAGCCAAAGGACGCCGATCTCTACGCGGTAGTCCAGGGCTTCGACGACACCTATAGCGCGTATGCCGATCATCAGCGGCGCATGGAGTATTTCTGGTGTCTGCGCTGGATCACACAGGAAGGCAAGAAGCAGGTGGTCGCGTCGGTGGTGAAGGGCGACCTCGTGCGTCTCGACGAAGTGCCGCTGTTGCTGCACGTGCCGGGTCTCGGTGTGCATGCGCGCGGGACGAAGATGATGCTCGAAGTGATGTCGGTCGATGAGCTGACGATCGAGGCGTCGGTGCGTCCGCTGCACGTGATCGATGCGCCGGCCGTGACGAGCGGTGCCGAGGCCGAAGAGGAAGAGGAAGAGGACGAAGTCGACGAGCTGATCGACTCCGCCGACGAGTCCGCCGAGAGCGAAGCCGAGGCGCAGGCCGAAGCCGATGCGGGAGCCGGCGCGGACGATGGCGCTGCGGACGGCGACGCACCCGCCCCGGGCACCGAGTCCGGCCCGAACCCCGCCGCCCACGCCACGGAGTAACTGACGGCCATGAGCACGACCCCCGCGCCGCGCGATTTATATGCGGTCATCGGCAATCCGATTGCGCACAGCAAGTCGCCGTTCATCCATGGGCGCTTTGCGGAGCAGACGGGCGAGCCGCTCGAATATCGCCATTTGCTCGCGCCGCTCGACGGCTTCGTCGGTCACGTGCGCGCGTTCATCGCCGAAGGTGGACGCGGTCTGAACGTGACGGTGCCCTTCAAGCTCGAGGCGCACGCGCTTGCCGATCGTCTCTCGCCGCGTGCCGCGGCGGCCGGCGCGGTGAACACGCTGCGCTTCGACGTTGACGGCATCTACGGCGACAACACGGACGGCGTTGGCCTCGTGCGCGATATCGAAGCGAACCTCGGCGTGAGTCTGAAGGACTCGCGCGTGCTGTTGCTAGGCGCAGGCGGCGCGGCGCGCGGCGTCGTGCTGCCGCTGCTCGACCGTGCGCTGCGAGCGCTGACGATCGTGAACCGCACGGCGGCCAAGGCTGAAGCGCTGGTCGAACAGTTTGCAGTGGCGGCCGGACAGGCGGGCTGCGAGCTGACGGGCGGCGGCGCGCGCGCAGTCGGCCCGCACCAGTACGACGTGATCGTAAACGCTACGGCGGGGAGCCTCGACGCGTCGCTGCCCGAGTGCGACGACAGCGCGTTCGGCGGCGGCACGCTCGCCTACGACATGATGTACGGCGCGCAACCGACCGTCTTCATGCGCCATGCGCAGACGCTCGGCGCGCGCACGGCCGACGGCCTCGGGATGCTGGTGGAGCAGGCGGCCGAATCCTTCTTTATTTGGCGCGGCGTACGACCCGACGGCGCGCCGGTTTTGGCGGCGCTACGCGAGATGCTCTCGGCGAGCGTCAAACACGGATTCTGATTAACCAGTCGTGCATGCGAACGAGCAGGCGGCGATGGCATTCCGATTGAGCGAGCCCGGATCGGCGGAGATGACGAAATCGAAAAGCACGAGCCAGCCGGGACTGGCGCGGTGGGTTGTCTATGTCGGGTTGGTGTTCGCGCTCGCGTGGTTGGCGACGCAGCTCTATTACTTCGCGCAGATTGGCGTGTGGACGTTCGTGAACCCGAGCACGACAGCCTTTATGCGTTCCGATGCGTGGCGCTTGGCGCAGGACCGTCCGGATCTCGATATTCAGCACACGTGGGTGCCGTACGACCAGATTTCGCGGAATTTGAAGCGGGCGATCATTGCTTCGGAGGATGCCAACTTCGTCAATAACAACGGCTACGAGACCGACGCGATTCTGCAGGCGTGGGAGAAGAACAAAGCGCGCGGCAAGATCGTGGCGGGCGGCTCGACGATTACGCAGCAGCTTGCGCGCAATCTGTTTTTGTCACGTCAGAAGAGCTATATCCGCAAGGGGCAGGAGCTCATCATTACCTGGATGCTCGAAACGCTGATGGATAAGGAACGCATCTTCGAGATCTATCTGAATTCGGTCGAGTGGGGAAACGGCGTGTACGGGGCGCAGGCTGCCGCGCAGTATTACTACAAGAGTTCGGCGAGCAAGCTCTCTGCATGGCAGTCGGCCAGGTTGGCGGTCATGTTGCCGCGGCCCAAGTATTTTGATGAGCATCGCGGATCGGCGTATTTGGCGCAGCGGACCGCTGTGATTGCTCGGCGGATGGGGGCGGCGGAATTGCCGCATTGAGGGATTCCCGTCCGTCCCGCCGGGCCAGCTACTGCGTCACGAGCACCCAAGACAGCGCGCTGGCCTTGCGCGCTTGAAAGCCGATGCGCTTGTCTTCGAGGTAGTCGTCGAACGACGCATATCCAATGACGTGCCAGTCGATATCCGGATTTGCCGTATTGCCGTGAAAGACGTGCAGAACGGAGAACCGACACTTGGGTGCCTTCCTGGACGCCAAAAAAGTGTAGCTGCGCTCGTTACCGTTTCCATTCCCAGTGTTTCTCGGGTTGTGCCGTTTGCGCGTGCGATGCGATCCAGGCTGTCGGTTGGCGCTGGCAGCGTCCTTTGCTTTCCCAAAACCCCGGTTTTCAAACGATCCCCTGGCATCGGCGGCGAAGGGCCGGTCATGCGGAAATCCCAAAATATGAATCAATAACTCAAATGTTGGAGATTCCGGTGCCTCGCCCTACAATTCAGACCAACAAAGCGCCGCCGTCGCGGCCAACCGCTGCGAAGCAAGATTCGCGCGACAACGGAGACACCGTCAAATGACTTCGATTCTTTGGCAAGCCGCAGGCACCGCTTCGCACGAACCCATCGCGCCTCATCCGTCCGCCCAGTGCGCTCAACCGCGTCCCCAGCACCGCGACTAATCGGCCAATGGCCACTTGAACCGGATGAGCGCCATGAACAAACCCTTGGCTGAGCACACCGAAGCGCCGCTGCATGAAGCTCCGCAAGCCACGCAAAACGGCAAGCGGGACGCGCAATCGATTCCGTCCGCCGTCGACGGCATCGCACTTCCCAGCACGTTGCTCGACATCACCCCGCAGCAAGCCGGCACGCAAACGCTGCTGCGCGGTCTCGCAATTCTCGAAGCGGCGGCATCCGGCGCGCGCGACTTGCGCAGCTTCGGCGCCGCGCTCGGCACGACGCGCAGCACGACGCACCGGCTCGTCAGCAGCCTCGTTCAAGCGCGCTATCTGCGCCAGGTGCAAGGCGGCTATCTGCTCGGCCCGAAGCTGATCGAACTCGGCACCATCGCGCTCGAACAAATGCCGCTCACGGCCGTCGCCCGCCCGCACCTGGAACGGCTCGCCGAGGCGACGCTCGACACGATTCACCTCGGCGTGCGCGACGGTGACGACGTGCTGTACATCGACAAAATTCCCGGCACGCGCGGGCTGGAGATGCGCTCGCGCGTCGGGCATCGCATGCCGCTCGCATCGACCGGCATCGGCAAGGCGATGATGCTCGACCTCAAGCCCGACGCTTGGCAGTCACTCTTCGACGCTTCGCGCCGCGCGCTCGCGTCGGTGAGCTTCAAGCCCGACAACCGCCCCGATGCGCCCACTTTCCTGCAGCGCATGGCGACCTATTCGGCGGGCGGTTTCACGCTCGATCTCGAGGAAAACGAAGCCTCGATCCGCTGTGTGGCAGCGCCCGTGCGTGACGCGTCGGGTTCGATCGTCGCGGCGGTTTCGGTCGCGAGCACGATTCCCTATATGCCGCTCGAGCGCATGGACGAGCTCGTGCCGGTCGTGCAGCGCGAAGCGCGCGCGATCTCCGAGGAACTCGGCTGGCGCGCACCGCAGACCACACGCAGGATCAAACGATGAGCGCGCAGCACCCCGCCACGACGTTCACCGTCGCCGATACCGCCTTCGAGCACGCTGCGCTGATCGCGCTCGATTGGGGCACGACGTCGCTGCGTGCGTACCTGTTCGACGTGAACGGCAACGTGATCGCGAACTGCGCGTCGACGGCCGGCATCATGAATCTGCCGCGCTCGGTGAGCACGGGCGGTTTCGATGCCGCGTTCGAGGACGCCTGCGGCCTCTGGCTCGACCGCGCGCCGCATGTGCCGGTGATCGCAGCGGGGATGGTCGGCAGCGCGCAAGGCTGGGCGGAGGCGCCGTACGTCGAAGCGCCCGCCGATGCGAATGCCCTCGCGGCTGGCATCGTGCGCGTCGGCACGGACCGCGGCATCGCGCTCCATATCGTGCCGGGCGTGATCCAGCGCGGCGAATTGCCGAACGTGATGCGCGGTGAAGAAACGCAGATCGTCGGTGCGCTCGCCGACCACGCCGCGCTCGGCAACGGCAGCGCAAGCGCGCTGATCGGCCTGCCGGGCACGCATGCAAAGTGGGCTGTCGTGCGCGACGGGCGCATCGATCGCTTCTATACGTTCATGACCGGCGAAGTCTTCGCGGCGCTGCGCGATCACACGATTCTCGGCCGCACGATGGCCGAGCCGGAAACGCCGAGCACGGCGCCATTCCTGCGCGGCGTCGCGGTCGCGAAGCGCACGGACCACGCGGGCCTGCTTGCGACGATCTTCAGCGCGCGCACGCTGGGGCTGACCGCAGAACTTTCCGCCGAAGAACAGTCGGATTATCTTTCTGGACTCCTCATCGGCCACGAGTTGTGCGGACTGGCCGCCGTGCATTCGCAGTTCGCCGTCGAGCCGCTTCGTCTGATTGGCAACGTTGCGCTGTGTGACCGCTATCGCCTCGCGCTTGCCGAGCTTGGCTGCCTGCAAACGACGCTCGTCAAAGACGCGACTGAGCGGGGGTTGTGGAGGATTGCGTCGCTTGCCGGGCTGGTCGGCGAGGCGCGTCCGGCCGTGGCGCAGCCCGCCGCTTGAGCCTGGGCGGCGCCGGGATCACACGAATAGAACGCCTGAATTTTCACGGAAACGAAATGCAACCGCACATCAATCTGCCAGCACCGTATCAGCCGCACGCGGGCCTTGCCGCCGCGTTCGCCGCATGCCCGCTGATCGCGATCCTGCGCGGCGTGACGCCGGACGATGCCGCCGATCACGGCCGTGCGCTGTATGCGGCGGGCTTCCGGATTATCGAGGTGCCGCTCAATTCGCCGCGGCCGTTCGAGAGCATCGCGGCAATCCGCGAAGCGCTGGCGGCCGATGCGATCGTCGGCGCGGGGACGGTGCTGCATCCGAGTTACGTCGACGAGGTGAAGCGCGCGGGCGGCGAGCTGATCGTGATGCCGCACAGCGACGCGGACGTGGTGCGCGCCGCAAAGGCGCAGGGAATCGCGTGCGCACCCGGTGTCGCCACGCCGAACGAAGCGTTCGCCGCGCTGAAAAACGGCGCGGACGTACTCAAGATGTTCCCGGCCGAGCAATTGGGCCCGCACGTCGTGAAGGCGTGGCGTGCGGTCATCGCGGCGCAGGTGCCGCTCGTCCCGGTCGGCGGCGTTGCGCCGGACAACATGGGGCCGTTCCTCGCGGCCGGGGCGAACGGCTTCGGCCTGGGCTCGGCGCTGTACAAGCCAGGACAGAGCGCCGCGACCACCGCGGCGCATGCGAAGGCGTTCGTCGACGGCCTGCGGGCCGCGAAAGCAGGAGCCCGGTAATGTGCCCCCACGCTCACTATCGTTCACTGTCGGCCGGAGTTAGCGCTTTAGCGGTTACTCCGGTCCCATGCAAAGCTCCCCTCAAGGGGGCTGATGCCGCCCTTGGGGCGGAACCGGCGCCCGACGGAAGTCCCCTTGGGGGACGGGCGGCATCATGAGGCGTCTGGCGGACAAGGTCGCGCTGATCACCGGTGCCGGCCGCGGTATCGGTGCGGCGATCGCGCACGCGTTCGCCAGAGAGGGCGCGTCGGTCGTGCTGGCTGAACTCGATATCGATAAAGCGCGCCGCACCGCGAAGGAAATCGAAGCGGCGGTGCCCGGAGCATGCGTGCTCGCGGTGCAAACGGACGTCACGCAAGCCGCCTCGGTCCAGAGCGCAGTGAGTGAAGGGGAGCGCGCCTTCGGCCCGCTCGACGCGCTTGTCAACAACGCCGGCATCAACGTGTTCTGCGATCCGCTCACGATGACCGACGACGATTGGCGCCGCTGCTTCGCGGTCGACCTCGACGGCGTCTGGAACGGTTGCCGCGCGGTGCTGCCGGGCATGGTCGAGCGTGGGCGCGGCAGCATCGTGAACATCGCGTCGACACATGCGTTCAAGATCATTCCCGGGTGCTTCCCGTACCCGGTTGCCAAGCATGGCGTGCTCGGTCTCACGCGCGCGCTCGGCATCGAATACGCGGCGCGTCAGGTGCGCGTCAACGCAATCGCGCCCGGCTACATCGAGACGCAGTTGACGCTCGACTGGTGGAACGGTCAGCCCGACCCGGCCGTCGCGCGTCAGGCGACGCTCGATTTGCAGCCGATGAAACGAATCGGAAGGCCCGACGAAGTGGCGATGACAGCGGTGTTTCTCGCTTCCGACGAAGCGCCGTTCATCAACGCGAGCTGTATCACGGTCGATGGCGGGCGCTCGGCGCTCTATCACGACTGAAAGGAGACGAGCCCCACGCTCACCTTGTTCGCTGTCGACCGGAGTTGGCGCTTTAGCGCTTACTCCGGTCCCATGCAACGCTTCCTCCGAGGGGGCGCCCCAGTCCGCTCGGGGCGGCCCAGCGCGAACTGCGTAGAAATCGGATGGCGCACCGGCCGCGTGCGTTATCCCGCTAGAAGAACACGCGGCCGAACTTTTCCATCCAGACAGGAGACACGTCATGAAGCGAAGAATTTTCCTCACGTTGGCCGCGGCGGCTGCAGGGGTGCTGTTCAATGCGCCGGTGGCACAGGCTGCCGACGAGGTGAAGATCGGTTTTCTCGTGAAGCAGCCCGAAGAGCCCTGGTTCCAGGACGAGTGGAAGTTCGCCGAAATCGCCGCTAAGGAAAAGGGCTTCACGCTCGTGAAGATCGGGGCGCCGTCGGGCGAGAAAGTCATGAGCGCGATCGACAACCTCGCCGCGCAAAAAGCGCAGGGCTTCATCATCTGCACGCCTGATGTGAAGCTCGGGCCGGGCATCGTCGCGAAGGCGAAGGCCGACGGCTTGAAGATGATGACCGTGGACGACCGTCTCGTCGACGGCTCGGGAAAGCCGATCGAATC
>DATGHJ010000574.1:0-7127 GCA_035308085.1 Trinickia sp.
CACGTCGAAGGACGCAAGCATCTGATGTTCGACGACGAGCTCGCGCCTCGGCAAACGCTGCCACGGCGCTGACGCGGGCGGCCGGCTGCGGGCGACCGGCTGCGGGCGACCGGCTGCGGGCGCGCCGTCACCACGCGGCGGTGTTATTCGCGGTCTGGTTGGAATAGCACGTGGTTCGCAGCTTCCTCGGTGGTCAGCACCGGGGCAACACAACAGTCGAGCGGTTCGAGCAGCGCGACCCAATCGTCGAGAGGATGCTCGGCAAACAGGTCGGCCATCTCCCGCTTCAGCGCGGTGGCGTCCGGACCGCCGATCGCTTGTCCGAGGCTCCAGTGGCGGCTCGCCCAATCGTCGCGGTTGAGCGCCTTACAGAGTCTTTCCCAGAATTTGAGTTCGAGCGCGCCGACGGCGAGCCAGCGACCGTCAGCAGTCCGGTAGATGTTGTAGCACGGCACGCCGCCATTGAGCAGGCCGGAGGCCGCAGGCGGCGCGCCGAGATGGCTGCGGCCTTCCTTGATCGAGTCAGCCAGCGCCGTCCGCCCGACGATATTGTGCGCGTACACGGCGTGTGTCATCGAGACGTCCAGAAAAGCGCCGCTGCCGCCGCGTGCCACCTGCCACAGCGCGGCCAGGATCTGCGTCACAGCGGATAGCGCGCCGCCAAGCAGGTCCGCGATCTGAATGTTTGGAATGGCCGGCGTGCCGTCGCGTGTCTTGATCTGATCGAGCGCGCCCGCGTAGGCGAGATAGTTGATGTCGTGCCCCGGCCGCTGCGAGAACGCGCTGTCGTAGCCGTAACCGGTGATTGCGCAATAGACGAGCTTCGGGTTGAGCTCGGTGAGCGTTTCGTACCCGAGCCCGAGGCGCTCCATCACGCCGGGCCGGAAGCTCTCGACGAGCACGTCTGCCTCGCTTACGAGCGCACGCAGAACCGTCAGCCCCGTCTCCGATTTCAAGTCGAGCCGTGTCTCGCGTTTGCCGCGGTTGACGATCTTATAGAACGTGCTCGGCTGGCCGGCGGCTTTGTCGGCCGTGCTCTGCATGATCGAGCGGGCATAGTCGCCGGCGCCCGGCTCTTCGATCTTGAGCACGTCGGCGCCGAGCTCCGCGAGGCGCAGCGTCGCGACCGGGCCGGGCAACAGGCGCGTCAGGTCGACGACGCGCAAGCCTTGCAACGGTGCATGAAGCGTCAAGTGCCACCTCTTGTCGGTCGGTGCCGGCTTGGGCGCTCGAGCGCCCAAGCCGGCGTGAGGCCGTCTAGCCGATTTGTTCGAGTTCCTCGTGCGCATCGAGCCATTCGGCTTCGAGCGTTTCGAGGCGCGCGGTCACTTCTGCCTGCCGTCTGATTGCGTCGGTCAGCTTGGCCTTCATCGCGGGCTCGTAGCTCGCGGCGTCGGCAACGAAGGCATCGAGTGTAGCTTTTTCCGCATTCAACGCGTCCATTTCCTGTTCTAGCTTCGCGATTCGCGACTGCAGCGGTTTCTTGAGCTGCGAGAGCTTCTGGCGCGTCTCGGCTTCCTGACGACGCTGCTCCTTGCGGTTGGCGGCGGACTCGGCGGTGCCGCCGCCGTTTGCACTCTCTGCGCTCGTCGCTGCTTTTGCGGCCGCGCGCTGGTCGGCTGCGTGCTGCAGCAGCCAGTCGCGGTAGTCGTCGAGATCGCCGTCGAACGGCTGCAGCCGGTGCTTTGCGACCAGCATGAACTGATCGGTCGTCGCGCGCAGCAGGTGGCGGTCGTGCGACACGAGGATCAGCGTGCCCTCGAATTGCGCGAGCGCCATGGTGAGCGCGTGGCGCGTTTCGAGGTCGAGGTGGTTGGTCGGTTCGTCGAGCAGCAGCAGATTCGGCTTTTGCCAGATGATCAGCGCAAGCGCGAGGCGGGCTTTTTCGCCTCCCGAAAACGGCGCGATTGCGGCCGTGGCCATGTCACCCGAGAAATTGAAGCCGCCGAGGAAGTCGCGCAGTTCCTGTTCGCGCGTATCGGGCGCAAGGCGTGCGAGATGCTGAAGCGGCGAATCATCGGAGCGCAGCGTTTCGAGTTGATGCTGCGCGAAGTACCCGATGCGCAAGCCGCGGCCTTCGCGCGTGTGCCCGGACAACGGGGCGAGCGTGCCCGCGAGCGTCTTGATGAGCGTCGACTTCCCCTGACCGTTCGCGCCGAGAAGGCCGATGCGCTGGCCGTTCTGGATCGACAGCGCGACGCCCTCGACGATCGGGATCTCGCTGGCGCCGTCTTCCGTGTGATAGCCGCAGCGCACGTCCTCCATCACCAGCATCGGGTTCGGCGCGGCGTCCGCTGTCCGGAATTCGAACGTAAACGGCGAGGCGATGTGCGCCGGCGCGATCAGCTCCATCTTTTCGAGCGCCTTCATCCGGCTCTGGGCCTGCCGCGCCTTGGTCGCCTTCGCCTTGAAACGATTGATAAAGCTGTGCAGATGCTCGATCGTCTTCTGTTGTTTCTCGTACGCGTTTTGCTGCAGCGCGAGCTGCTGGGCGCGCAGGACCTCGAACTGCGAATAGTTGCCGCCGTAGCGCTTCACTTGACGGTTCTCGAGATGCAGCGTGACGTTGCATACCGAATCGAGGAATTCGCGGTCGTGCGAGATCACGACGAGCGTGCCGGGATAGCGGTGCAGCCAGTCTTCGAGCCAGACGATTGCGTCGAGATCCAAGTGGTTGGTGGGTTCGTCGAGCAGCAGCAAGTCGGACCGGCACATCAGTGCTTGCGCGAGATTCAGGCGCATGCGCCAGCCGCCCGAAAAGCTCGCGACGCTCTCGCGCGTCTGTTCGAGCGTGAAGCCGAGGCCGAGCAGCAGCGCTTCGGCGCGCGCGGGCGCCGTATAACCGTCGGCATCGGCGAACGCGGCATGCGCTTCGGCTTCGGCGGCGCCGTCATGGGCCGCCGAAGCCGCAGCGATGCGCGCCTCGATCGCGCGCAGGGCGGCATCGCCGTCGAGCGTGTAGTCGAGCGCGGTTTTGTCGACGGCGGGCGTTTCCTGCGCGACGTGCGCGATCTGCCATGACGGCGGCATCGAAAAATCGCCTGCGTCCGCGTGGAGTTCGCCGCGCAGTACCGCGAACAGCGTCGATTTGCCGGCGCCGTTCGCGCCGACCAGACCGGCTTTCTCGCCGGGATTGAGCGCAAACGAAGTCGCGTCGAAAAGCGGCTTGGTGCCGCGCGCGAGGCTGAACTGATTGAAACGGATCACGGCAGAAGGGGGGCTTGCGAAAAGCGCTATTTTAGACCGTGGCGCTCTGGTTAGGCATTGGCCGTTCGGCCGAGTCCCAGGCACCGCCTTTTCGCATAGACTGCTGTTTTTTCGGGAGGGGCGTATGGGGGAGATCTACCAGTTCACCGCGCGCAGGCTCGGCGGCGAATCGATCGGGCTCGACTGCTATCGCGACAAGGTGCTGTTGATCGTCAACACGGCGAGCGAATGCGGGTTCACGCCGCAGTACGCCGGGCTGCAGAAGCTGCATCAGCAATACGCGGCGCGCGGCTTTGAAGTGCTTGGCTTTCCGTGCAATCAGTTCGGCAAGCAGGAGCCGGGCGACGCGGCGCAAATCGGCACTTTCTGCGAGAAGAACTTCGGCGTGACGTTTCCGCTGTTCGACAAGATCGACGTCAAAGGGCCGAACGCGCATCCGCTCTATCGCTATTTGACCGGCGAGGCGCCAGGCTTCCTCGGTCTCAAGGCGATCAAGTGGAATTTCACGAAGTTTCTCGTCGATCGCAAAGGGGGCATCGTCAAGCGCTACGCGCCCAAGACGAAGCCGGAGGAGATCGAGAAGGATATCGAAGCGCTGCTGTAGCTAGAGAATCGGCGAAAAGAGTCGGGCGACGTGCATTGTCACGCGGCGCAACGCGGGCGCTTTCCGGTATTCGCTGCGGTCCACCTCGAAGGCAACGGCTAAATCGCGCTCCAGCATCTTTTCGACTTCGTTAGCAAACGCGCGGTCGATCGTCAGCACCATGATCTCGAAGTTCAGGCGGAACGAGCGGTTATCGAGGTTCGCGCTGCCGATGGCTGCGGCAACGCTGTCGATCAGTACCACCTTCTGATGCAGGAAGCCGGGGCGGTAACGGAAGATGCGCACGCCGGCGCGGATCAGCTCGTACGCGTACAGTTTCGACGCCTCGAACACCACATAGTGATCGCGCCGGCTCGGAATCAGGATCCGCACGTCGACGCCGCGCATGACGGCCAGCGTCAACGCCGAGAACACGGCTTCATCGGGCACGAGATAGGGCGTCGTGATCCACACGCGTTCGCGCGCCGCGTTGATCGCCTCGACGAAGAAGAGCGAGCCGGTTTCCTGCTTGTCGGCGGGGCCGGTCGCCATCACGAGGCAATGCATGTCGTCGGTCGAGAGTTCTGCCGGCGGCGGGTCGAAGTGCGGCAGTTGCTGGGTCGCCCAGTGCCAGTCTTCGATGAACACGAATTGGACGCTCTGCACGATCGGCCCGCGCATCTCGATGTGCGTATCGCGCCACGGCGACAGGCGCGGATTGCCGCCCAGATATTCGACGCCGACGTTGTGTCCGCCGACGAACGCGCGCAAGCCGTCGACGACGACGATCTTGCGGTGGTTGCGGAAGTTGAGCTGAAAGCGGTTGACGAACCGGCGGTTCGTCGCGAACGGATGGATGTCCACGCCGCCCGCGAGCAACGCCGACACATAGCTGTGCGGCAGATCGAAACTGCCGATGCTGTCATAGAGGAAGTGGATACGCACGCCTTGCGCGGCCTTGGCGAGCAGCAGTTCCTTGAGCATCTGGCCGAGTTCGTCGTCGCGAACGATAAAGAACTGCACGAGCACGTAATGGCGCGCACTTTCGATCGCATCGAGAATCGCGGCAAAGGTCGCATCGCCGTTCACGAGCGTACGCACCGAATTGCCGGGCAGGAACGGCATGCCGCCGAGCTTCGTGAGCGAGCGGACGACCGCTTCGCCGAATTCTTCGGTGGCCCGGCCGCCCGACGCCGGGTTCGTGTCCCAGACAGGCGGGTGCGCGCGTGTGCGCAGCAGTTCGTTTTCGAGGCGGCGCGCGTCGACGTAGCCCGAGAATTTGCTGCGTCCGAGGAAGAGATAAGGAATCAGCGTGAAGTAGGGCATGGCCGTCAGCGAGACGGCCCAGGCAATCGCCCCCTGCGACGTGCGGGTGTTGAGGATGGCGTGGCAAGCCGCGATCACGCCGAGCACGTGAGCGATGACGATGACACTGCCGAGATGTAGCCAGTCGTATTGCATGAGGCGTGAAGGACTGCGGAATTCTAAGAGTGACCGATGGGGCGGCGAGCATACCGTCCTTGAGCATCTTACCCAAGCTGGGGAATAAGGGCACGGTCGCCGTGGAGGTGGTCACCTAGCAAAGCCGCCATTGTCCCGAGCACGCCATGGCCCGGCTCGTGGTTTCGAGCGTTGGCTCGCGAACGTCAATGGCGCGACAGAACGCCCGCCGTGATCAGCAGTTGCGCCGCCGCGTACGCGAACCAGATCGCGAACGTGCTGCCGCTGAAGGGCTCGAGGAAGCGGTCGATGCCGATCATCGCGTCGGACGCGACGAACACGAGCCCGCCGAGTGCGGTGGCTGCGCTCGGCAGTTGCGCGGCAAGCGCCAAGCTCGCCATCAGGCACAGCACGAGCATGTAGGCGCCCACCGGTGCTGCCAATTCGTGCAATTGCGGAAAAAATGCGGCGTACGTGGCCGCCGCTGTCGCCCACATGAGCGGCAGCGCGACGCGGCGCCAGCGGGCCATCCGGCCTCGCAGCGGCGCGAGCAGCGCGCAATAAGCGAGATGAGCGAGGAGGAAGGCGCCGAGCCCGCCGACAAACGAGACGGGCAGGTCTTGCAGCGCAAGCAGCGCGTCGCCGACACCGGATGCGGCTAATGCCGCGCAAAGCCAAAAGCGCTCGCGGCGCTCTGCGTGATGCACGGCCGCGAGCGCGAGAAAGCCGCACATCAGCACTTTGGCGATGGCCTGATCGGGATAAGGCGCGTCGCGCAGCGAGATCCCGTAGGCCAGCGCCGCGCCGGCGGCGACGCTCCACAGCCGGCGCACCTCCGAAGGCATGCCGTCGAACACGGGCGAGACGCCCGGCATCACGACGGCAGATCGGCCGCTTGGATCAGGAACACGCTGTCGTCGCCGCCGCTCGTCGAGAGCCAGACGAGATCGAGCCCGCCAAACGCCGCCTCGACGTTCGCGCGCTCGTTGCCGATCTCGACGACGAGCACGCCGTCGTCGGTCAGCCAGTTGCGCGCGTCCTTGACGATGCGGCGCACGACGTCCATGCCGTCCTCGCCGCCCGTGAGCGCCATTTCGGGCTCGTGCTGGTATTCGGCCGGCAGCGCTCGCATCGATTCGGCGTTGACGTAGGGTGGATTCGTGATGATCACGTCATAGCGGCGCTCGGGCAACGGCGCGAACAAGTCGCCGTTGAAGAGCGCGACGCGATCGTCGAGCCCGTAGTGGCCGACGTTGATCTGCGCGACTTCGAGCGCTTGCGGCGAGAGATCGACCGCGTCGATGTCCGCGTTCGGAAACGCGTGCGCGGCGAGAATCGCGAGGCACCCGGAGCCGGTGCACAGCTCGAGCACGGCGCTGACCTCGTCCGGGTCGGCCACGTACGGCTGCAGGCCGTCTTCGAGCAACTCGCCGATGAACGAGCGCGGCACGATCACGCGTTCGTCGACGTGAAAGCGGTACCCGTGCATCCACGCTTCCTGCGTGATGTAGGCGGCCGGAATGCGCTCGGTCGTGCGGCGCTCGATCACCTTGAGTACGGCATCGATCTCGGTATCGAGCAGGCGCGCGTCGAGAAACGGGTCGAGCGTGTCGAGCGGCAGATGCAGCGTATGCAGCACGAGATACGCGGCTTCGTCGTAGGCGTTCGCGCAGCCGTGGCCGAACGCGAGCTGAGCTTCGTGGAAGCGCGACACCGCGTAGCGCAGCACATCGCGGATGGTGGAAAAGGGCGTCGTCATGATGCCTCCCGCTGGGCCGCCCCGAGGGAGGCATCAGCCCCCTCGGTCGACAGCGAACGATAGTGAGCGCGGGGGTGGTTCATGATGCCTCCCGCTGGGCCGCCCCGAGGGAGGCATCAGCCCCCTCGGGGGGCAGCG
>DATGHJ010000575.1:0-3413 GCA_035308085.1 Trinickia sp.
GCTAACCGGTTTCGGCCCGCTGCCCGTACCGGCGATTGCACGCGCGCTCGCGCTGCCCGCGTCGACCGTGGCGGCCGCGCTCGTGCGGCTCGAAAGCGAAGGCTATGTGATGCGCGGGCGCTTCAGCGCCGGCGCCGCACAAGAGCAATGGTGCGAGCGGCATTTGCTCGCGCGCATTCATCGCTACACGGTGCGGCGCTTGCGACGCGAGATCGAGCCGGTGGAACGCGCGGACTTCATGCGCTTCTTGTTTCAGTGGCAGCACCTCACGCCCGACACGCGCGGCGAAGGACGCGATGCGCTCGCCGCGATCGTCGATCAGCTCGAAGGCTTCGAGGCGGCTGCGTCGGCTTGGGAGGAAGAGATTCTTCCCGCGCGGCTCAAGGACTATTCGGTCACGGCCATCGACGAGCTGTGCCGCTCGGGCAAGGTGGTGTGGACGCGTCTTGGCGGACGCCTTTCCGTTCGCCCCGCGCAGCACGGCGCAAGCACGCCCGTGCGCACGACGCCGATCGTGCTGCTGCCGCGCCGCGAGCTGGCCGCGTGGCACGCGCTCGGCGATCCGTCGATCGAGCCTGAGCTGTCGGCGCGTGCGCAGCGCGTTCATGACGCGCTGACGCTGCACGGCGCGATGTTCTTCGACGAGTTGCTCGGCGATACGCACCTGCTGCGCGTGGAACTCGAAACGGCGCTTGGCGAGCTGGTCGCCGCCGGCCTCGTGAACGCCGACAGTTTTGCGGGACTACGCGCGTTGCTCACGCCCGCGGCGACAAGGCAAAGCGCACGTCGCCGCGCCGGACGTCATCTGCGCGGCGCGTTGATCGGCGGGATGGACGACGCTGGCCGCTGGGCGCTCGTGCGCCGGCCAGCGCGCGGCGAATCAGGATCAGGTACAGAAAACGAAGCGGAGAAGAACGCCGGCGGCGCGACGCTTCGCCACGGCATCTCCGCGTCGCACGCCGCCGAGCCCGAAGTGCTCGAACACATCGCGATGACGCTGCTGCGCCGCTACGGCGTCGTGTGCTGGCTGCTGCTCGAACGCGAGGCCGCGTGGCTGCCAAGATGGCGCGACTTGCTGCGCGTGCTGCAGCGGCTCGAAGCGCGCGGCGAGGTGCGCGGCGGACGCTTCGTCAACGGCATTTCGGGCGAGCAGTTCGCGCTGCCCGAAGCGATCCCGGTGCTGCGCGAGGTGCGCAAGCAACGTCAAAGCGGCACCAGCCAAACGCAGATGGTCTGCGTGTGCGGCGCCGATCCGCTCAATCTCGTCGGCACGATCCTGCCCGGCGACAAGATCCCCGCGCTAGCGGGCAACCGCGTGCTGTTTCGCGACGGCGTGCCGATCGCGACGCTGATCGCCGGCAAATTCGAGTATTCGACGGAGCTCGATGCGCTCGCCAAGGAAGACGCGCGGCTGCGCCTAGCGCGACGCTACTGAGCGGCGCTACTGAGCGGCGCCGTTGTGACAAATACCTCGAAAAGCTTCGTCCCGTTCTTCAAAAACGCGGCGCCCTAATCGTCTGAACATATGCCGGCGTCTTCCTCAGTGAATCCGCCGACCTGCGGTGACCGCTTGAATCGAACGGGACGCAGGCCATGGCGACGACGAAGGTTGTCCGAGTGGCGCAAGGAATCGACAAATCGATTCATAACTTGAACGGAGGTGTGTGATGGCAACGTGGCAAACGATTACACAGACTGGCGGCCCTCTGCGCTGGTTCGTCTGGGGCGGGAACATTACCAATCACGAAGCTTTCGCGTTCACGCTGCAGAGCGCGGAAAACAATGTCGGTGCGCTGATTTCCGACATTACCGTATTCGTCCGCAACAACGATTCGGGCGGAGAGCCGAGCTATGGAATTACGCTCGACGCGGTAGATCAGTTTGCCAACCGGGTCGATCAGGGCATCACGGGAAACTTCGAAAGCAACGGTGTTTAGGAGACGAACGATGCAAGTCAATCTGGTCAAGGATGCAAACGGGAAGGTCATCGCGACCTTCGAGAATGCCGCTGCCGGTGGGCCCTCGCTTCGGCCCGAGTTGAAGCCCGGGCTCACGGTGCAGGTAGTCGAGGCTGCCGAGAATTACAAAGCGGATATCAACGCGTTTTATCGACAGCACAGCCGATAGCATGCGGCGGTCCCGTCTTCGTTCGTGATGACGGGACCGATCCGCGCTACTTGATCGACTGAATCTGCGCCTGGCTCAGCTCCCAGGTATGCGGCGGCAACGGGATGAAGTGCACGCCGTCGAGATACGCCGCGTTCGTCTCCGACGGCACGATCGTCCAAAGCAGGAAGCGACGAATTGCGGCGGCCGTGGCCGGGTCGGCTTGCTTGGTCGACACCACCGCGTATTCGTAGTTGACGAGCGGATAGGACCCGCTCGCCGGCGCGAACACCAGCGTCAAGCGCTCGTCCGGCGGCGTGCGCGACGCCGGGATTCATCGCCGCGAACTGCGGCGCGTCCCAGTTACGGATCGCGCCGGTGTCGTCAGGATGACAGTTTCGTGACGGAGGGGCGGCTGATGCGGTGAGGCCGCGTGACGCTTGCGCGACCGTCAAATCAATTGTCGACGCGCGAGTTCCACGGATAACGAGTCGGCATCGACGAACTTGTACGCCTGCAAACCGGCATCGATCGCGCCCGTGACGTTGGCCTCAGTATCATCGATGAAAAGCGTTTCGGCCGCGCTCGCGCCGAGCCCTTCCAGGCAGCGCAAATAAGTTTGCGCCGCAGGCTTCGCGGCGCCGAACGAAGCGGACGCATAAACGTGCGAACCAAAAAGCCGCGCGACCGGCGGATTCAAATAGCCGATATGGTCCGCCACGAGCCGGCAGTTGTTGGTCAGCACGGCAATCCTGTGCTTCTTTGCCACTCGCTCGGCAAGCGCGAGCACTTGCGCATTCGGGGTGATCGACGCATGGCGAGCGGCCAGCCAGTCGTCGCGGCTTACACTGCAGCCGAGCAGCGCTCCCAATGCGTGCAAATACTCGTCGTCGCCGAGGCTGCCCGCGTCGGCCTGCGCTTCCAGTCCCGATTCCCAAATGGCGTGCCGCACGGTTTCGGGCGGCTGGCCTGTTATCGCCGACAAGCGATCGACGCGCGCGGCACGGTCGTAGCGAGACAGGACACCCTCCATGTCGAACAGGACCAGCGCTATCGATGGGGTGAGCATGTCGGTCTCGCTTCGAAAGCCTGCGGAATGCTGCATGACGGCCGTCCGGCGATGCGATTTCCGGAAGGCTGAAGCCTTGTATTGTGCCTTAACGAAACGCGCCTCGATCAATGGCAATATCGAGTCCGTGACGCCCCGAACTGCTGCGCGAGTTCCTCGGGCGTGAAGGAATCGAGGTGTCGGTGCTGTGCAGGGAAACGGAATTAGTGAGACTGAGGCGATTTTCGTGAGACCGGAA
>DATGHJ010000576.1:0-9719 GCA_035308085.1 Trinickia sp.
CGACGCGATGAAGCACAAATCCAACGCCCCCGGCACCGGCAAATGCGCCTTCGGCTCGAACTCGCTGCCGCGCACATGCACGTTGATCTTCTGGTTGCCGAAGCGGAATGCGATACGCCCGGCACCAAACGTTTCCAGGCGCATTTGCATGACCTCGGTATAGAAGCGCTTCGTCGCTTCCACGTCGACACAGGTCACAACCAGATGGTCGAGATGGTCGATCATTGTCATTTCAGGCTCCTTGCTTGCGCGACTGAACTCGCGCGACGTATATCGCTAGTGCGCCGCACACGGCCAGCAGCGCAAACGCAAACCCGGCAACCGAGCGCCACGCGCCGTTTTGCCAGAACCAGCCGCCCCACGATCCGAGCACGCTCGAACCGAGGTAGTACGCCAGCAGATACAGCGATGCGGCATGCCCTTTGGCGCCGTCGGCCAGTTGCCCCACCCAGCCGCTCGCAACCGAGTGCGTGACGAAGAAGCCGATCGTCAGAATAACGATGCCGAGCACGATCGGAACGAGCGTGTGCATCATCGTCAACGCAATGCCGATCACGGCAACCACGACGCCGCTGGTCATGATCGCCCCCCGTCCGCACCGGTCCGCGAGCGCGCCCGCGACGGACGACGCCACGATGCCGAAAAGATACGCGCAGAAGATCAGTCCTGTCCGCGTGGCGCTGAGATCGAACGGCGGCGCCATCAGCCGAAAGCCCGCATAGTTATAGACCGTGACGAACACGCCCATCGCCAAGCAGCCGATCGCGAAGACGAAAGGAAGCGTGGAAGCCGTCAGATGCTTGCGCCACAGCGCGAGGTGGCGTGCCGGGCTCAAGTCGCGGCGCACCACGAAATTGCGCGATGCGGGTAACAGCAGCACGAACGCAATGGCCGCCGCGATATCGATCACGCCAATCGCCAACATCGCGTGGCGCCATGAGAAGTGATCGCTCAAATAGCTCATGCCGACCCGGCCGATCATGCCGCCGAACGCCGTTCCGCCGACGTACAGCCCCATCGAAAGCCCCAGCCCGCGCGGGTTGATTTCCTCGGCGAGATACGCCATCGCCACAGCGGGCACGCCGCCGAGCGCCAAGCCTTCCAGCGCGCGCGCCGCCAGAATGCCGTGCCAGCTCGGTTCGATGGCGGCCCACAAGTTGCATACCGCCGCGAGCGTCATCGACGCAAAAATCAGGCCGCGCCGCCCAAGCCGTTCGGAAAGCGCGCCCGCGCAAAGAATCGAAAACGCCAGAAAACCGGTGGATATCGATAGCGCGAGCGAGCTTTGCGCGGCGCCGATATGAAATTCGTTCGCGAATTCGGGTAACAGAGGCTGCACGCAATACAGCAGCGAAAACGTGGCAAAGCCTGCAAGAAAAAGCGCAATGCTGATGCGCCGATACGCAGGCGAGCCGGGACTCACGCCGCCGGCGCGGTCCGCGCGCGGACGCGCGGAGGATGACTGCAGACGGCTTCGTGTTACGGCGACAGAATCGGATCTCATGATGAATCGCTATGCCTTGGACGTTCAACTTCGATGTCATCGATTGTCCTGCTCTACCGCTATACTGTCCAATATATAGAACTGGCTAACCCGATACGTTTCAGCACTGGCATGGAACTGCGTCATCTACGTTATTTCGTTGCGGTCGCAACCGAACGCAACTTCACGCGCGCCGCTGAAAAGCTCGGCATCGGGCAGCCGCCGCTGAGCCAGCAGATCAAGAGTCTCGAGCGCGAACTCGGCGCCGAGCTGTTCCGCCGCACGGCGCACGGGGCGGAACTCACCATCGCGGGCGAGGCGTTTCTGATCGAGGCGCGGCGTGTACTCGAAGGCGCCGAACGCGCGGCGCGCGCGGCGCAACGGGCCGCACGTGGAGAAACCGGCCGCCTTCGCATCGGCTTCACGGGTTCGGCGGCGTTCAATCCTGTCGTGCCTGCGCTGATCCAACGTTTCAAGAGCCGGTACGCCGCCGTGGACCTCACGCTCGAAGAAACCAATACCCCGAGTCTGCTGCAGGGCTTGTTCGACGAGCGGCTCGACGCGGTGTTCTTCCGGCCGCGACGCGTGCCGCCGGTCGGCGTGCAGGTGCATCGCTTTCCCGACGAACCGATGAAGATCGTGCTGCCGTCCGCGCATCCATTGGCGCAGAAGAAGCGTCTGCCGCTCGAGGCGCTCGCCAACGAGGCATTCGTGTTCGTGCCCGGACCCGCCGGCGCCACGCTTTACGACGAGGTCATCCGCGCGTGTGGCGAAGCGGGGTTCAGTCCGCAGCTCGCCCAACCCGCGCCGCAGGTTTCGTCGGTCGTGAATCTGGTGGCCGCGGGCCTCGGTGTTTCGATCGTACCGGTATCGATCGCGCAGGTGCTGGTGAAGGGGGTGCGCTATATCGACGTGCAGGGGTCCAAGTTGAGCGCCCATCTCGCCCTTGGCTGGCGAGAGGGCGACCGGTCCAACGCACTTGGCAATCTCGTCGCGCTGTTGTGAGCGTTCAGTGCTCCCCGTTGCCCCCGCCAATCGCATCGAGCTCCACGAGCACGTCATCCGTCAGCACGCATTGCGCCGCTTTCATGTTTTCGCGCAGGTGCGCAACCGACGACGTGCCCGGAATCAGCAGAATATTCGGCGAACGATGCAAGAGCCACGCGAGCGCGACCTGCATCGGCGTCGCGTCGATCTTCTGCGCAACCTCCGACAGCGCCGACGATTGAATCGGCGTGAACCCGCCAAGCGGGAAGAACGGCACGTAGGCGATGCCCTTGCTCGCGAGTTCGTCGACGAGCGCGTCGTCCGCGCGATGAACGAGGTTGTAATGATTCTGCACGCAGACGATCTCCGCGATCCCTTGCGCCTCGGCGACTTGCCTCGACGTCGCGTTGCTCAAGCCGATGTGGCGTACGAGTCCCTGCCGCTGAAGCTCGGCCAACGCCGTTATTTGCTTTTCGATCGATCCTTCAGCGGGCGCATGGACGTCGCCCATGATGCGCATGTTGACGACGTCGAGCGCGTCGAGGCCGAGGTTGCGCAGGTTGTCGTGAACGGCGCGCTCGATATCCTGCGGCTGTTGCGCCGGCAGCCACGCACCGTCGTCGCTGCGCACGGCGCCCACCTTGGTGACGATCACGAGGTCGTCCGAGTAGGGATGCAGCGCCTCGCGAATGATCTGATTCGTGACGTGCGGCCCGTAGAAGTCGCTCGTATCGATGTGATCGACGCCCGATGCCACCGCTTCGCGCAGCACGGCGACGCAGGCGTCGCGATCTTTCGGCGGCCCGAATACGCCGGGCCCGGCAAGCTGCATCGCGCCGTACCCCATGCGGCGCACCGTATGGCCGGCAAACGAAAACGTGCTGACAGGTTTGAGATTCGACATGACGCGCTCCTTGACTAAAGTTCAGAGCGAGTATGGTCGCGTTTGCTTTGTTAGATAATCCGGGCTAAATCGCACGGGCTGTGCAAAAAGGTGAACAATGCCATGGAGATGAATGATCTTGCCGCGTTCGTTTCAGTCGCGCGTGCCGGCGGGTTTCGCGACGCGGCCCGAATCAGCGGCGTCTCCGCGTCGAGCCTCAGCGCCGCCGTGCGGCGCCTCGAAACGAAGCTCGGTCTGCGGCTGCTGAACCGCACTACGCGTAGTGTCGCGCCCACCGAGGCGGGGCTGCGCCTCATCGAAAAGCTGACGCCGTTGTTCAGCGAAATGGAAGCGGCGCTCGACGTGCTGAACGTGTTCAGGGACAAGCCCTCCGGCACGCTCAAGCTCAACGTGCCCGCGAGCGCCGCGCGCACCGTCTTGCCGTCCATCATCGCGGCATTCTTGAAGACCTTTCCCGACATTCGCGTCGAAGTCGTGGTGGAGGACGGTTTCGTCGACGTGCTTTCGATCGGCTGCGACGCGGGCATCCGCTACGACGAGCGTCTCGAGCAGGACATGATCGCCATCCCGATCGGGCCGCGCGTGCAGCGTTTCGCGACGGCGGCCGCGCCCGCCTATCTCGACGAGTGCGGCAGGCCCGAACATCCGCGCGAGTTGCTCACGCATCGGTGCCTGCGCGGCCAATTCGCAGGGGGCGCCAAACCGACTTGGAAGTTCGAGCGCGACGGCGAGAAGGTGGAGCTCGATCCCGCGGGGCCGCTTCTCGTCAGGCCCGGCGCCGTGATCGATCTGGCGATCAGCGCCGCCGTGGCGGGGATCGGCGTCATTCATTTGTTCGAGGACATGCTGCGCCCGCATCTCGACAGCGGCGCGCTGGAGCCGATCCTCGAGCCATGGTGGCCGTGCTTTTCCGGGCCGTTTCTCTACTACCCGGGACACCGCCACGTGCCCGCGCCATTGCGGACGTTCGTCGATTTCGTGAAGGCGAATCCCGCGTGAGCGCGCGTAAAAAAGCTAAAACGATGTTCGCGATGAGCGTCGCCAACATCACGTCGGCGTGAAGACTGTCGCCGCGGTCGCTTCCAGTTGCGTGAAGGTGCGAGTGAAGCGATATATCTGACCGCCTACGACCATCTGATTCCAGCCTGGGTTTGTCTGCTCGAAGATCCCGAGCGCAGTTGCAGCCGCAATTTTTCCTCGGGACCTCATTTCACTCAGCGAATTCATCACGTCGCCGATATATACGGTAAAGGACTGCCCGCTGGTGCGCGTCAGAATCACCACCCCGCCTTCGTCGAGCGACAACTCGAGATACTCTGCGAGAGTCAGCAGGGACTCGGACCGATTGTCTGCATTTGCCATAGGTCCACGCTCAACGCTACTTGGTTGAGTCGACGATACTCGCGATACCAGGGAAAGTCGATACGTCGAACTCCGCGTAGCCAAGCTCTCGAAAAGCACTATTGACAACGGAAAACGGACGCTCCATTGCGAACAGGGAATCGCCTTGGGGCTCGTCGGTGTTCCACTATCACGGTGTTTCGGTCGCTCGCAGACTGACCATGATGGATTCATCGAGAAAGCAATTTCCTTAGCATTCCCATGATTCGTGTTTCAGAAACTGATCCTGAGAATTGACGTCTTTGGGACCGTAGCCGACTTGAGGAGTAGCATTGCCCGAAGGGCGCTCAAGGCTAGCCGTTTTTGCGCCAGGTCCGAACTTACGCCGTTGTCCCGGACGACTCCAGAAGCGCCCGAATCTCTCTGAGCAGCCGCGCGATAGGGACCGGCTTCATCAATTCCACATCCCATATCGGTTCAGCCGGGTGTGGCGGCGACGCGGCCGAAAGCAGAATCACAGGGATGTTGGAGGTCGCTGGATGGGTCTTCAGCCGGTGACATAGTCCAACCCCATCGACGCAGGGCATCATCCAGTCCGTCACCACCAGACTTGGGAGCTTGCTGGCCGCGAGGGCAATCGCTGCTTCCCCATTTGCGGCCGTGAACACGCGGTATCCCTCCGCCTCGAGCACCAACCGAAGCGGTTCCAGAATCTTTTGGTCGTCGTCGACAAGAAGGATGGTAGCCACCTCAAAGCCCATCCAAGTAGCGTGTTCAATTCGTCGCGCAACATTCGTTCCCGGCAAGCACCGCCACGCGAAGATTCATGTCCGGACTAGCCGCTCGTCAAAGCATTAAATATTCCCGGACCGAACGTCCTGTCGCGATTTCGCGAACTACAATTACACATGGGCCGAGAAAATGTTCACTCTATGGTCTATCCCCAAGAGGTCAATATGCCTGGGCCGACAGCGTCACCGACGCTGAACCGCGTCGAGCGAACGCGATCGCTGATTACCGCTGAACTAGATAGACGCCCCCGTCGGCCGCCCGACTTTGAGGCGGAAAACGACGCGCTGCATGGGCTGGCGCAAGCGCTCGTGTCGCCGGATAGCTCCGTTCTTCAGACACTTGCCGATATCGCGCTGAATCTGTGCAACGCCAGCAGCGCGGGCATCTACCTGCTCGAAACAGATCGCGACCATCAACCCGTGTTGCGCTGGGCTGCGTTTTCAAACCACGGCATAGAAAACCCGACAGGTAACGTCATACCACTCGACAACAGCCCCGCCGGGGTCGCACTCGAACTGAACTCGGCGCAGCTGTTTGCGTTTCCCGAGCGCTACTTCCCGGGCCTCGGCAGCGTCTTATCCGGGGTCCTGGAAGAGCTGGTCGTACCGATTCCCGGCACACCCGAGTCGTGGGGCACGCTTTCGGTGATGTGTCGAGACGAGCAGCACCGGTTTGACGCCGAACATCTCCGAATCCTGACTAGTCTCGCTAACTTTACCTGTGCAGCGCTGACCATTTCGAAGGCGAAGCAAGATGCCGAAGCGCGCGCGCAAGAGGCGGAAGCGGCAAAGAATGCACTGGCGGCGGCTGAAGCCCGCAAGGATGATTTCATTGCCCAACTAGGTCACGAACTGCGCAATCCAATCGGACCCATTGATAGCGCGCTGGCCGCTGCCCGAAAGCTCGCTTCCGACAACTCTCCAGTACTTGCCGCACTTGCGATTGCCGAACGTCAGACGCGGCAATTGAAGCGTCTGGTGAGTGACCTGCTCGATGCGTCCCGGATTCGGCACGGCAAGCTTTCGGTTCGCCCTTCAGAAAATCTGCTCGCCGACATCGTGAAAGACGCAATGGCTACGGTGCGAGCGGAGGCCGACCGGCGCCAGCATCAGTTGCATACGATACTTCCAGCTTATCCGGTAACGGTCTTTGCCGACGCCGCGCGTCTCACGCAGGTCCTCTCAAATGTATTGTCGAACGCAGTGAAATACACGCCTGCCAGTGGCGAGATTACGCTCACGGTAGACGCGCCGGACCCTGCCGCGATTCCCGTGGAAGACTCGACGCTTCGTGAAGCCGTTATCACCGTTCAGGACACAGGTATCGGCATTGCGCCGGTTTTGCTCCCAACCGTCTTTGATATGTTCACCCAGTCAACGGCCGCCCAGGCGCGTGCGGAAGGAGGGTTGGGCATCGGCTTGTCGGTCGTGAAATATCTCGTGAGCGCGCACAAAGGTCATGTCGCGATTTCAAGCCCAGGCCCGGGTAAAGGCACCGAGGTGACCATTCGACTGCCCATTGTTTGCAGGAGTAAAGCTGAGCCCGGCGTCGCTACGATGCGCGCAGCGATGCCGGCCCGCATCCTCCTTGTGGACGACAACGCCGATGCGACTGAGGCGCTCAGTGTACTGCTGGCTCTGGAAGGTCACGAAGTGAAACGCGCGCTGAGCGGGCCGGAAGCGCTGTCAATCGTCAATTCGTTTGCACCGGACGTGGTGCTGATCGACATCAACATGCCGGGAATGGATGGTCATGAGCTTGCGCGTCGGCTGCGCCAGCAAACGAGTTGCGCCGTGACGAAGCTGGTGGCTCTGACGGGCTACACGGCGGCCGCCTCCGAACTGGATGGCGACAAAGGTGAATTCGATTACCACTTCGTGAAGCCTCTGACCCTCCACGACCTCGCGGAAGTCTTACGGCAATAGTGACAGCCGGCAGCGAGCGGGATGGCAGCGCGTCGGCGTGGTGCCGAACTACGCGCTTACGCCGGACGGCGAGTTCTGCGCGACAACGCATTACTACAAACAGCTTTCACGGCGCACCCTTAGCGCGCCGCTAAGGGTTATCTAAGCCAGCAACTGCATAATAGGCACCCGTTTCAATGCGTGCCCCGCTGCCGTTGCGCATGCACGCCGTTGCATGCCAGGAGCCTGAATTTGCGCGCATTTCCCCCTGCCCGCCGTACGATGCCGTGCGTCCTCGCGCCAGCATGCGCGCTGTTGCTCGCGAGCTGTACGTGGTATCACCGCGAGCCGTTGTCCTTTGAGGACACGTCGACATCGGTGCGCAGCCTCGAGCGCGTCCAGATCGATCCGTCGACAATGCCGCTGCCCGATCTCGCCGCCCATCGTTTCGATCCATCCAACGGGCTCGATATCGAAGATGTCGCGATGCTCGCGGTCGCGAACGATCCCGATCTGAAACTCGCGCGCGACGATCTCGGCATTGCCCGCGCGCAGGCGTTTTCCGCGGGGTTGCTGCCCGATCCGCAACTGAGCGTGTCGAGCGACTATCCGGGCGCCGCGGGCTACGAACGTGCGTTCAACTACGGCTTGAGCATGGACGTGATGGCGATCGTCACACGCGGCGCCAATAAGAAGTCCGCCGACGCCACTGTCGCCAAAACCGATCTCGGTCTTCTGTGGCAGGAATGGCAGGTCGTCGCGCAAGCGAAGCAACTGTTCCTGAAAACGCGCTTGCAGGACGAAACGTTGCCGCTGCTGCAACAGCAACTCGAATTGACGCGCACGCGCTACGAGCGGATGGCTCAAGCGCAGCGCGAAGGCAACCTGACCGAAGACGTAATGACCGCCGCGCTCACGTCGTACAGCGACGCGCGCAAGCAATACACAGACGCACAACGCGCAGCGGAACAGACGCATCACGATCTCAACGCACTGCTCGGCCTCGCGCCCGATGTGCAACTGCGGTTAAAAGGCAGCGACAACGCAGCACCGCTAGCCGATGTAACCATGGACGACGCCGTCGCCGCGCTGCCGAAACGCCGTCCCGATCTGATTGCCCTGCAAGCGGGCTACGAAGCGCAGGAGCAGAAATATCGCGCGGCGATCCTGAGCCAGTTTCCGAGCCTGTCGGTCGGCTTCGTTCGCTCGCGCGATACGTCCGAAATCTACTCGAGCGGTTTCCAGATCAACCTGAGCCTGCCGGTCTTCAACCGCAATCAGGGCAACGTCGCGATCGAAAAAGCTACGCGTCAGCGTCTGCGCGACGAATATCAGAACCGCCTGAACCAGGCCTACGCCGATGTCGCGCATCTGCGCGCGGACACCGCGATCCTCGCGCGCCAGCTCGATCAAGCCGAGGCCGCGATGCCCGGCATCGAAAGCGATGCACAGCATGCCGAGCAGGCCTACGTCCAGCACAACCTCGCACTCGGCGCATACACCGATGCGCAAAGCGCGCTGCTGACCAAACGCGTCGACGTCGCGACGCTGCGCGAATCGCTCGCGGAGCAACGCGTCGGTTTGCAGGCGCTGCTCGGCAGCGCGATCCCCGACGCCTTCTCATCCGATCAGACCGATACCGACAACCATGCGAAATAGCTGCTACTCCAGGCAATCGCGACGCGCGGCAGCGGGCCTTCTCGCTGCCGCCATGATCGCCGCAATCGCCGCCTCGGCAGGCGTCAGCCACTCCGCTCACGCCGGCGATGCACCCGATAACGCCATCGTCACCGTCCAAACCGTGCGCGTCGAGCGCAGCGCGATTGCCCAGCCGGTTCGCGCTTACGGCATCGTCGCGGCGTCCTCATCGAGCGTGACAACCGTGAATCTGCCCTACGTTGCGCGCATTTCGCAGTTGCGCGTGCAGGCGGGGCAGGCCGTCGCGCGCGGCACGCCGCTCGCGGTCGTCGAAGCCGATCCGTCCGTCGTACTGGCTGCCACACAGGCGAAGAACGCGCTCACGCTCGCGCAAGGCGAGCTCGGCCGCACGCAATCGCTGTACGACAAGGGCCTCGCCACGCAATCGCAGCTCGCCGCCGCGAAGAAGGTGCTGCTCGACGCGCAGCAAGCGCTGCGCGCACAAGACCTGATGGGCATCGTCGCGGGTAACAAAACGATCGTCGCGCCGTTCGACGCGGTCGTGCTGCAAGTGTCGGTCACGCCGGGCGATCAGGTTCAGGCGGGCGCCCCTCTGATGCAATTGAGCGCGCCGGCCAGCGGCAAGGACGCGCGCCCGAACGTGATGCTC
>DATGHJ010000577.1:0-3717 GCA_035308085.1 Trinickia sp.
CATTGATCGAAACGTTGTTTCCCGAAGTGCACAGCCTCAAGGGCGCCGCACGCGCGGTGAGCCGCGGCGATATCGAGGCGATCTGCCAGACGCTCGAAAGCGCGCTCGCCGCGGCCAAGCGCGATGCTTCGGTGCTGTCGCCGGCGCTGCTCGACACGTTCGACGATCGGTTCAACGAGCTAACGGCGTTGGTCGCGGGCAATGAGGCGAACGGCATGGCCAGCGCTCATTCAAGCGCCGCGGCGATCGATGCGGCCGGGGTACCGGCGTCGCCATCGCAGCCGCAGCCGCAGCGCGCGCCGGGCTTCGAGACCGTGCGCATCGCCACCGCCAAACTGGAAGGGCTGCATGCGCAGGCCGAAGCGCTCAGTGCCTTCAAATACGGTCTCGACGATCAGGTCCAGACGCTGCGGGCACTCGCCGCGATGGTCGGGGCGTTCAAAAAGAGCTGGAACAAGCCGGCGGACGACGCGCGGCGCTTGCAACGCGCGCGCGATCAACGGGCACGCGAGAGCGATGGCCTCGCCGACGCGATCTTGCGGGTGGAGGACTTCGGCAAGCTCGTCGCGGAGCGGCTATCACGCCTGCAAACCCAGGCGCAGCGAACACAGCATGCGATGAGCGGCGCGCTCGCGCAATTGCAGGACGAGATCCGTCAGGCGCTGATGCTGCCGTTTGCGTTCCTGCTCGAAATGCTGCCGAAACTCGTGCACGATCTCGCGCGCGACAGTGGCAAGAAGGTGGAGCTGCGGGTGGAGGGCGGCGAAACCGAAGTCGATCGCCGCATCCTGGAGCAACTGAAGGACCCGTTGATCCACTTGATCCGCAATGCCGTCGACCATGGCATCGAGCCCCCGGGCGAGCGCCAACGCCGCGGCAAGTCGCCAATGGGGCGGGTGAGTCTCGCCGTCTTGCCGCGCGAGGGCAACAAGGTCGAGCTGGTGCTGGCCGACGATGGCGCCGGCATCGATCTGGCCAAGGTGACCGCCGCGGCGATCCGCATCGGCCTCATCGCACCGCACGACACGCTCGACGCAGCGGCGACGTTGAACCTCGTGTTCGAATCGGGGATGTCGACGAGCCCCGCGCCGACGGGCTTGTCCGGGCGGGGCCTGGGGCTTGCGATCGTGCGCGAGCGGGTCGCGCGCCTAGGCGGCAGCGTCGAGATCGCACGGCCGAGCGCGGGCGGCAGCGTGTTCCGCATCGTCGTGCCCAGCACGCTGGCGGCGTTTCGCGGCCTCGTGGTGAGTGCGGCGGGACGCCCGTTCGTCGTGCCGCTGAGGCACGTGGTGCGAGTCGCGCGCGTCGACGCCGGCGACGTGAAGACAGTCGAAAACCGCGCGAGCGTCGAAGTCGACGGAGAGGTCCTGGCGCTCGTGCGCCTCGCGGACGTGCTGGACCTCGCGGCCGGGAGTCCGCTGCCCGCCGGCGGGTACTTGTATCTGGCGCTGCTGGAGAACGGCACGGAGCACGTCGCGCTCGCCGTCGACGAAGTGCTCGGCGACCAGGACGTGCAGGTCCGGGGGCTGGGCCCGCAACTCGAACGAGTGCGCAACATCGCCGGCGCGACCGTGCTCGGCGACGGCCGCGTCGTGCTCGTCCTCAGCGTGCCCGACGTGGTCGAGTCGGCTGCGCGCGCGTCGGCGCGCTTGCCGCCGCAACTCGCGGCGAGCGCGGCGACGCAAGCGCGACACTCGCTGTTGCTGGTCGAGGATTCGATCACGTCGCGCTCGCTGTTGAAGAACATCCTCGAATCCGCGGGCTATGACGTGACCACGGCGGTCGACGGCATGGAAGGTCTGGCGGCGGCGCGCAGCGGAGCCTTCGACCTGGTTGTCTCCGACGTGGAGATGCCGCGCATGGACGGCTTCGAGATGACCACGCAGCTGCGCCGGGACAACAAGCTGTCCGATCTGCCGGTCGTTCTCGTGAGCGCACTGGAATCGCGGGAGCACAAGGAGCGCGGCATCGAGGCCGGCGCCAGCGCGTACATCGTCAAAGGCAGCTTCGAGCAAAGCGATCTGCTCGCCACCATACGAGGCTTGCTATGACGCCGGACCCGTCATCCGGTGTCGACGGCCCGCGCGCGCCCGGGCGCCCGATCCGGGTGCTGCTCGCGGACGACTCGCCGGTGGCGCGCGAACTGATGCTCCACCTGTTCAACGCCGACCCGCAGCTCACCGTGGTCGCGGCGGTGGACGACGGCGTCGAGGCGGTAAAGGCCGCGGGCGCGCTGCGCCCCGATGTGATCGCGATGGACATCCACATGCCCAGGCTCGACGGGTTCGCAGCCAGCCGCGCGATCATGGAGACGTGTCCAACACGCATCGTCATGATCACCGCGTCCATCGATCCCGGGGAGGTGGCGGCCACGTTCCGCGCGCTCGAAGCGGGCGCGCTCGCGGTGCTCGCCAAACCGGGGCCGGTCGGACACCCCGATTTCGAAGCCCACTGCGCCGTGTTGCTGCGCACAGTCAAGGCGATGTCGGAAGTGCTCGTGATCAAGCGCTGGCCGAGCGCGCGTGCGGCGACCGATCGCGCGCCTCCGGTCGCCGCACCCGCGCTCGGCGCGACACCCGCTGGACCGAGCTTCAACCGGCCCGGCTCCGCGGCCGCTGCCGGCCGGTTTCACGCGGCCATCCGCATGGTGGCGATCGGCGCGTCCACGGGCGGACCGATGGCCCTGAAGTCGTTGCTCGCGCGCATGCCGGCCGGTTTTCCGGTGCCGATCCTGATCGTTCAGCACATCTCCGATGGCTTCGAGCAAGGCTTCGTCGAGTGGCTCGGCGCCGCAGCGAACTATCCGGTGCGGCTCGCGGCCCACGGCATCACGGCGCAGCCGGGCGTAGCCCTCGTGGCGCCGGCCGGCGCCCATATGACGGTTGGCCCGGACGGCAAAGTCGAGCTCGTCGCCGGGCAGCCCGAACACGGGCTGCGCCCGTCGGTCGGGCGGCTCTTTCGTTCGGTCGAGGCCGCGTACGGCGCCGCGGCCGTCGGCGTGCTGCTGACGGGCATGGGCCGAGACGGCGCGCTGGAGCTGCAACGCATGCGGCGCTCAGGCGCGGTGACCATTGCGCAGGATCGTGAGTCGTCGGTCGTCTTCGGCATGCCGGCTGCCGCCGTCAAGCTCGATGCCGCGACCTACGTGCTCTCCCCTGAAGGGATTGCCGAATTGCTCGGCAGCCTGTTTGGCCTGACGGCATCGTTGAGGCCGTCCGCGTGAGTCCAATTTTTTTCGATGCGAGGGTAGCCATGGCACGCTCGAAACGAAGCCTCGATGTCCTGATCGCCGAGGACAGCCCCACGCAAGCCGAGCAGTTGCGCTTTCTGCTCGAAGCGGAAGGCCATCGCGTGCGCGTCGCGGCGCATGGCCGCATGGCGCTCGAAGCGGCGCGCACCCACACGCCCGACGTGTTGATCACCGACATCGTGATGCCCGACATGGACGGCTACGAGCTGTGCCGGGCGATCAAGGCCGACGATGCGCTCGCCGGCGTGCCGGTGATTCTCCTCACGGCGCTCGACAGCATTATCGATATCGCTCGCGGGCTAGCTTGCGGCGCCGACAACTTCATTCGCAAGCCGTACGATCCCGATGCGCTGATCGAGCGCATCGAGTCTCTGCTGCGCAATCGCGAGCTGCGCAAGGAAAGCAAGACCCAGTTGGGCCTGGAGATCTACCTGGCGGGAGAGCGGCACTTCATCACCTCGGGCAGG
>DATGHJ010000578.1:0-8273 GCA_035308085.1 Trinickia sp.
CTTCGTCGCTGATGACAGTCGCGGGCGCGCCGAGCGCGCGTGCAAGCGCGATGCCTTTCTCGAGCGGCCCGGAGACGATCAGCGGCGCGCTCTTCTCATGCATCGAATGCAGATCGAGCAGCGCGTCGACGGTATCGACAACCGGACGCAATGCCCGCGCGCGGCGCAGCTCGACGGAAATGGCGGTCTTGTCTTCAAGCTTTTCCGCGGTCCACACACGATTGAAATCCTGATCGACATAGCGCGACGCATCGGGCCTGCGGTGATCGAACGTGCGATAAGCGTCGATGTTGGCGAACGACAGCGTGAGCTTGCCGCGCCGCGGACGCACGCCCAGATCGAGCAGCGCCTTGACCGTGATCGCGCCGCACACCTCGTTGCCGTGCGTGAGCGCGTTGATCATCACATGTGGTCCCGGCGCGCCGCTGTCGTAGGTGTAGACATACGGAATGCCGGTGTTGCCTGCCGCGTACGAATCTAAAACAGGAAACTCGAGGTCGACGGGATAGGCGCCGGCGTGGTCGCGCGGTGTGGAATCGGTCGTCATGTGCGAATCCTTTCAATGAAGACAAAGCGGCTTCAAGCCAGTCCGCCTTGGCAAAGATATTTGATATGCAGGTAGTCGTCGAGCCCATAGCGCGAGCCTTCGCGGCCATAGCCCGACTCCTTCATGCCGCCGAACGGCGCCGCTTCGCTCGCCACCGCGCCTTCGTTGATGCCGATCACGCCACTTTCCAAGCGCGAAGCGACGCGCCAGATGCGGCGTACGTCGTTCGAATAGAAGTAGGCGGCAAGACCGAAGGGGGTGTCGTTGGCTTCCTGAAGCGCTTGAGCGTCGTCGTCGAAACGGAACAGCGGCGCGACGGGGCCGAACGTTTCTTCGCGGAACAACGCCATGTCGCGGTTCGCGTTGCCGAGCACGGTCGGCGCATAGTAGTTCGAGCCTTCGAGGCCGTCGCCCGAGAGACGCCGCCCGCCCGTCAGTACGGTCGCGCCGTGCGCGAGCGCATCCTCTACGTGGCGCTCGATCTTGTCGACGGCGCGCGCGTTGATCATCGGGCCGATCTGCGAATCCTCGCGCGTAGCCGGGCCGACGCGCAGCGCCGCCACGCGCTCGACGAGCTTGCGCGCGAACGCGTCATATACGCCGCTTTGCACGTAGACGCGATTCGGGCACACGCAGGTTTGCCCGCCGTTGCGGAACTTCGAAGCCATCAAACCGGTGACGGCCGCGTCGAGGTCGGCATCGTCGAATACGATGAATGGCGCGTTGCCGCCGAGTTCGAGCGAGAGCTTCTTCAACGTCTCGGCCGATTCGCGCGCGAGATACTTGCCGACCGGCGTCGAGCCCGTGAACGTGATCTTGCGCACGCGCGAGTCGGCGAGCCAGTTCGCGACAGTGGCGGGCGTATGGTCGCGCGAGGCGGTCACGATGTTGAGCACGCCGGCGGGCAGCCCGGCTTCCTCGGCAAGACGCACGAGTGCAAGCGCGGTGAGCGGCGTATCCTCCGCGGGCTTCGCGACGACCGTGCAGCCCGCCGCCAGCGCGGGCGCGATCTTGCGCGCGATCATCGCGAGCGGGAAGTTCCACGGCGTGACCGCGGCGACCACGCCGACCGGCTCCTTCACCGCCATCATCCGCTTGCCAGGCATCAGCGCGGGGATCATGTCGCCGTAAGCGCGCACGGCTTCCTCGGCGAACCATTCGACGTACGACGCGCCATACGCGACTTCGCCGCGCGCTTCGGCAAGCGGCTTGCCTTGCTCGCGCGAGATGATGCGCGCGAGGTCTTCGCCGTTGGCGGCGATTGCCGCGTGCCAGCGCTTCAGGAACTGCGCGCGTTCGCGGGCGGTACGGTCGCGCCACGTGTCGAAGGCGGCGTGCGCGGCGTCGGTGGCGGCTTGGGCGTCGGCGGCGCCGCTGTCGGGGACGCTCGTGAATTCGATGCCGGTGGCGGGATCGCTGACGGGATGGCGCGCGCCCGAGGCGGCGTCTTGCCAGTTACCTGCGATGAAGTTCTGCGAGCGGGAGAGTTCGGGGCGAGTGAGCGTGAGCGGCATGGCGGAAATCGTATCTGAAAGAATAAGGATTGCGAAATGTAATCTTCTGGCGATGCCGCCAAGAAAACGGAACCGCCCAACAACCGTTATCGATCTATCCGCCGCACGCCGTTCGTGCCGGTGGGTTTCAAACCCACGCTCAAACGCTCATTCCGTCAGCGGAAACAGCTTTTCGATCGCAAAATGGTTCTTCACGAACGGCGTCTTGATGACGACGTAACTGAAATACTTCTCGATGCCGATGTTGCGCTCGAGCAGCCCCTCCATCACGCTCTGGTAGTGCACGACGCTGCGCGTGACGAACTTGAGCAGGTAATCGTAGCCGCCGCTCACCAGATGGCATTCGGCGATCTCGTCGACGTTGCGGATCGCGGCCTCGAACTTCACGAAATCTTCACGGCGATGGTCCTGCAGCGTGATCTCGGTGAACACGAGCTGGATGTCGCCGAGCTTGCTGAGCTCGAGGTGCGCGCCGTAGCCCGCGATATAGCCGGCCTTCTCGAGTCGCTTCACGCGGATCAGGCAAGGGCTCGGCGAGAGGCCGACCGCGTCCGCGAGCTCGACATTCGTAATGCGGCCCTTCCGTTGCAACTGGGACAGGATGCGAAGGTCGATCCGGTCCAACTTCATCGATCCGTTTGCGTTCGTCGACACGGCGGGTAGTGACCTTTGAAAGCGTGGTGAGCGAACTATCGTAGCACGCGCCGTCCCAAAATAATTCCTCTGCAAACCCTTGTGCGGCAAGCCTCTTGGCGAGGTGAGGCGGCGACGCGCCAGGCGTCGCCGCCGCCGCTATCCGAAGGCGGCTCAGGCCAGCGCCGCGCGCACCTCCGGCGCGTCGAGCACCGTGTCGAGCGTCTTCTTCAAGCGCTCGAACAGCACGTCGAACTCCTCGCTCGTGTAGCAGAGCGCGGGTGCGAAGCCGAGGATGTTGTCGCTGAACGCGCGGAAGATCAGGCCGTTGCGATAGGCGGTCGATGCGATCCGTTCGCTCAGGTTGAGCGCCGGGTCGAAGCGGCGCTTCGTGGCCTTGTCGGCGACCAGCTCGAGCGCGCCGAGCAGCCCGCGGCTGCGCGCATCGCCGACGAGCGGATGCGCGAGCAGCTCGCGCAAACCGGCTTCGAAGCGCGGCGCTTGCGCGACGCCGTTCGCGAGCAGCCCGCCTTCGTGATAGAGCCGCATCACTTCGAGTCCGATCGCGGCGCTCACCGGATGCGCCGAGTACGTCTGGCCGTGGCCGACCGCCGCGCCCATGCCCGCGCCGTCGGCGATGCCCGCGTAGACCTCGTCGGACATCAACACCGCGCCCATCGGCGCATAGCCGGCGGTGAGGCCCTTGGCGACCGTCATCAGGTCCGGCTCGACGCCTTCGGCAACGCACGCGAAGAGCGGGCCGGTGCGGCCGAAACCGGTGATGACTTCGTCGGCGACAAAGAGGATATCGAGTTCGCGGCATGCCTCGCGCATCGCTTTCAGCCAGCCTTTCGGCGGCACGATCACGCCGCCCGAACCCTGGATCGGCTCGCAGAAGAACGCGGCCACGCGCTCGGGCCCGAGCGCGGCGACTTTCTCGCGCAATGCGGCGACCGACTGTGCGATGAGCGCCTGCGGATCGTCGCCCGCGTCGCTGCGATACGCGTACGGCGACGGAATGTGATGCTGATGCGGCAGCGGCAAGTCGAAGTTGTGATGGAACGCGGGAAGCGCGGTGAGCCCCGCCCCGACCGACGATGACCCGTGGTAGCCGCGCTCGAGCGCGATGAACTGCTTCTTCTGCGGCCGGCCGGTCGCGTTGTAGTAGTTCGTGATGTAGCGCACGGCCGCATCGACCGCATCCGAGCCGCCGAGCGTGAAGTAAATATGGCGCAGCGACTTGGGCGCCTTGTCGATCACTTGCTCCGCGAGCTTGATCGCCGGCTCGCTGCCGAAGTGGAAGTAGCCGGTCGCATACGGCAGCCGGCGCATCTGCTCGGCCGCCACGCGCACGATGCTCTCGTGGCCATAGCCGGTGTTTACGCACCAGAGGCCGGAGAACGCGTCGAGCAGTTCGTGGCCGTCGATATCGGTGAGCCATGCGCCGCGCCCCGATTCGAGGATCGTGACGCCGCGCGCTTCGTGCGCGCGCAGGCTCGCTACCGGGTGGATCAGATATTTGCGGTCGGACTCGATCAGGGCGGAGGTCGGCATGGTTTGGGCGCGGTTAGGGCGTGCAGGGCACGTCGCGAAGTGCGGGAAAGGCGCGCGCATCGTGCGTGACGAGCGCGAACCGCTTGCAGACCATGGTAGCGGCAGAGAAACAACGAAGGCGTTTGGATTCGCAGCCGCTTAAGCGCAGGAATTGTGTTTTTGCGGTGCGGGCAGCATTTTGTGCTGCGTTGCCATCAGTATCCGCGCGAGCGGTCGATCAGCCCGACCAACGGTTCGCCCGCGCGATGCCGCCGCAAGTTGTCGAGCACGACCTCCACCGCGCTCTGCGGCTGCGTCATGCTCGCGACGTGCGGCGTCAGCATCACGCCCGGATGCCGCCACAGTGGATGATCGGCGGCGAGCGGTTCGGGATCGGCCACGTCGAGCACCGCCGCGCCGAGCTGACCGCTATCCAGCGCCGTCAGCAAATCGTCCTGCTGCAAATGCCCGCCGCGCCCGACGTTGATCAGCGATGCCCCGCGCGGCAATTGCGCAAACAGATCGCGGTTCAGGAAATGGCGAGTCGCATCGGTCAACGGCAGCAGGCACACGAGGATATCGGTGCGCGCGAGAAACGCCGGTAGCGCCTCGGCGCCCGCGAAGCACTCGATCCCGTCGAGGGTATGCGGCGAACGGGTCTCTCCAGACCGGCTCCATCCAGCGCATTGAAAGCCGAAGCTCGCGAGGCGCGTCAGGACCGCTTGGCCAAGCACGCCGAGACCCAGCACGCCGACCCGCCGCGCGCTTGCCACGTAAGTCTGCAGCGGCGCCCAACGCCCCTCGCGCTGCTGCGCCGCGTAAGCGAGCCAGTCGCGATGCAGCGCGAGCGCCGCGAGCGTCACGTACTCGACCATCCCCGCGACGATCCCCGGCTCGACCATCCGCACGACCGGCAGATGCGGCGGAATCGCCGACAAGTCGAATTGATCGACACCCGCGCCCGTCGAGAACACGACTTCGAGATTCGGAAACGCCGCCGCGAGATCGAGTTGCGGCACCTGCCATAAGGCCAGGTAGCGAACCTTGCTCGCGTCGCATGGCGGCATGTCGCCGGTCCAGATGTGAAAGGGCGTATCGGGCGCTTTTTCGGCGAACAGGCGCGCCCACTGCGCGCCGCGCACCGGATCGGCCTTGTAGACGAACGTCATGGTGTGGCGTCAGAGAAGAAGGGCGTCGATGATCGGTCGATAGGCGCCCATCAGCCGAGCGCCTGATTGGTAATCGCAAACACGCGCGCCTTGCCAGCTGCGCTGGGCGGCTCGCCGCGCGCCATCGTCACGACGCTGTCGACTTGCGGCAAACCCAGCGCTTCGAGCCAGTCCGACAAGTCGCTGTCGCCCGTCACGTCGATGCGCGTGAATTTCCCATCGGTGGCGGCGAGCCAGTGGCTGATCAGCGCCTTTGCGCCTTGCGCATGCGGCGCGATGACCGGCCCGATCACATGGCCGCGCCCGAAGCGGCGCATCATCGCGAAGCCGATCGGTTCACCGTCGCGCGCGAGCGCGATTCCGTCGGCGACTTCGAGCAAGGCGTCGATGAGCGGCGTGCGATCGTAGCCGGCCGCCTGGTTCCAAAGCGCCGCGAGCCGGTCGCGGTCGCGCGCGCCGAGCGGGCGGATGCGCTCGCCGGGCGCGAGCGCCACAACGGGCGGATGCGCGCCGCCCGTTCCTTGATGCTGGAGGATGCTGCCTATCGCCTTGAAGCCGAACTTCTCGTAGAGCGGCTGTCCGGCGGGCGTGGCGTTCAGGAACGTCGTGCGTTTGGCGAGCGCGTCGACGGTGAGCGTCATCAGATCGCGGCCGATGCCGCGGCCCTGCTGATCGGGCGCGACGATCACCATGCCGAGCGACGCGTGCTGTGCCCCGAACTCCCAATAGAGCGCGGTGCCGATGACGCCGCCGCCGTCCTCCGCGGCAAACCCCGTGCCGAGGTTCAGCGCGAACTCCCAGTCTTCGCGGCGATGCGGCCATTTGACGGCCATCGACAGTTCGTGCGCGGCGGTGAGATCGTCGGCCGTTATCGGACGATAGCGGACCTGCGCGGCGGCTTCGCCGCGGGCAATCGGTTCAGTCACGTTCCACTCCTGTTCAGTGCTTCGCTTCGCGTGGGTACTGTCGCATCGGCGACACGTCGCGGCTAGGACGATCTTATTGTGCGGCCGATACCGCATGCCGCGCTGCGCGAGCCCTTCACAACGCGCGGCGCAAGCGGTCGAGCCCCGTCAGCACGGCAGCAAATGCTGCGGCACCACCCGTACCATGATTTGCGCTTAATTGCGTCTTTTCAGCGAACCGAACCGGAACCCACATCATGGACAGCTTCGATCCCGCTCTTGTCGCCGTGCGCAGCGCGCACTTCATCGGAGGCCGCTATGTGGCGGGCGCGGCGGCGCTCGACGTCGCGCGCCCGTCGGACGGCGTCGTGTACGCCGACCTGCCGATCGCCGATGCCGAGCTCGTCGAGCGCGCGGTGGAAGATGCGTGGCACGCGTTCAAGACGAGCGACTGGGCGCGCCGCGCGCCGCGCGAGCGCGCCCGTGTGATGCGCCGCTGGGCCGAACTGATCGAGGCCGACGTGGACACGCTTGCGCGGCTGGAGTCGGTCGGCTCGACGCGACCGATCCGCGACGCCGCGCAGTGGGACGTGCCGTTCACGGCCGAGGGCATTCGCTTCTATTCGGAGTTCGCCGACAAGATCGGCGGAGAGGTCGCGGCGACGCGTCCCGATCATCTGGGGATGATCGTCGCCGAGCCGTACGGCGTGATCGGCGCGATCGCGCCATGGAATTTTCCGCTCGTGATGGCGTCCTGGAAGATCGCGCCGGCGCTCGCGGCGGGCAATGCGGTGGTGCTGAAACCGTCCGAGCTGACGCCGTTTTCGGCGCTGCGGCTTGCCGAGCTCGCGATCGAAGCGGGGGTGCCTGCTGGCATCTTCAACGTCGTCCAAGGCGACGGACGCACGACCGGCGATGCGCTCGTGCGTCATCCGAAGATCGCCAAGGTCACGTTCACCGGGTCGAGCAAGACTGGGGCGACGATCATGAGCGCTTGCGCCGAGACCGGCACGAAGCCCTGCACGCTCGAGCTGGGCGGCAAGAGCCCGCAGATCGTGTTCGCCGATGCGCCCGATCTCGATCTCGTCGCGCGCCGCGTCGCGGGGGCGATCACGGGCAACGCGGGACAGGTGTGCGTTGCCGGTTCGCGGCTCATCGTCGAGCGTTCGGCGGCGCCGCGGCTGATCGACGGCATCACGTCGGCGTTCGCGGCCCTCAAGGCCGGACCCACCTGGGCGCCGGACACGACGCTCTCGCCGATCATTTCGGCGGGCCAGGCGCAGCGCATCGAAGGCATCGTCGCGCGCACCGTGCAGCAGGGCGCGCAGATTGCGACGGGCGGCAGCCGGATCGCGGCGGCGGGCTCGGGCGCGTTCTACGCGCCGACTCTCCTCACCGGCGTGACGACGGAATCGGAAGCGGTGCGCGAAGAGGTATTCGGCCCGGTGCTGACCGTGCAGACCTTCGACGACGAAGACGAGGCGCTCGCGCTTGCGAGCCACGAGAAATACGGCTTGGCGTCCGGCGTCCACACGTCGGACTTGAGCCGCGCGCTACGCGCAATGCGCAGCCTCGAAGCGGGCACGGTGTGGATCAATCGCTATGGGCGTACGTCCGATTTCGTGATCCCGACCGGCGGCTATAAGCAGTCGGGGCTCGGCAAGGATCTGGGACGCCACGCGTTCGAGGCGAATTTGCGCTTCAAGAGCGTGCTGATCGATTTGAATCAAGGGGCTTGAGGTTAAGCAGTGCTTCGAGAACTTGTTAGGACCGCGCGGCCGTGTCGTTACTCGACGCGGCCGTTGTCATTTTTTCGGGCCGCCTCATGCTCGGGCCGCGCCGAAGAACGCGCCCCTGCCAACCCCGCCGCATTCTCTGCTGCATGACGCCCCAAAAACGGCCGATTCTTGCTTGAGCCCCATCGAATACGCGGCAAGCCGCATTTTTTGTGGTGCTGTAATGCTTCTCAGCA
>DATGHJ010000579.1:0-2690 GCA_035308085.1 Trinickia sp.
GTTCTGCCGCGGGATCTGGTCGGGCAGCGAATCGAGAAGCCGCGCGAGCGCATTCACGTCACCGTCGTCGATCGCGAGCTGCGCCTGCGCGTAGACCGGCTGAGTGCTGCGATCGATGTATTGCTTCTCGAGCCATGCGCGCTCCAGTTCGCTCTCGCCCGCGGTTTGCGCCCAGTTGAGCACCGCTTCGCGTGCAATCGACGAATACATCGCCTGTTCGTTGCGCAGCGCCTGCTGCCTGGCCTGCGGCAGCTTGTCCAGCTCGCGCAGGTTGCCGAGCTCCGAAGCGCTGTCGCCCGCGGATGCCGCCGCCGCTTGCGCACGGTCGGCGCGCAGCATGTCGATCAGCACCGCCCGCGAGCGGTCGCCGCTTGCGAACAGCTGCGACAGCGCGGCCATCCGGCTGCGCAGATCCTGTGCGGTCTCGCTCGACAGCGCAGCATTTCGCGGCGCGGCGCGGCGGCGTTCCGCCATCTCGCTCCAGACCTGCCGGCGCACGCGCCACGCGTCGTCGATCCGGCCGTTCAGTTCCAGCGCGTCCGCCCATGTAAGCCGCCATAGCGGATCCGCAAGCGACGTCGCCGCCTGCTTGTGAAAGTAATGAAGCGCCTGTCGTCCTTCGCCGAGCCGCATGCTGGCCGCGCCGTAAGGCGCCCATAGCGACGGATCGGTTTCGGCGTCGGCGGCGAACCGGCGCAGCGCGCCGCGCAGCTGCGCTGCCGTGCCGTAATCGACGAGGCTCCACAGATAGGCCGCGCGCGCCTGTGAGTCGTCCGGCGCGAGCGCCACGGCGCGGCGCACGTCGCTCGAAGCGCCCGCGAAATCGCCGAGCGCCTGCCGAGATTGCGCGCGCACCAGGAGAAACGCCGCGGATTGCTCGGCGCTCGTGCGTTGCTCCGGGCTCAGGGAGTCGAGCAGCGCCGCGAGCCGTCCCCATGCGCGGGCGCGCTGGTAGTTGTAGACGGCCACTGTCAGCATCCGGATCTGGCCGCCCTGGTGGTAGGCTATTTCCGCGAGACGCCCGGCATCGATGGGCGAGTCGCTATAGAAACCGATCATCACGTCGTAGTCGTCGGTATCGAGGGCGCGCGTGCCGAGCAGGCGGCGGTTCGCCTGATTCTGCGCGTCGCGCCGCTGTCCGATCGACGCGACCAGCGCATAGAAGCGCCAGAAGTCGACGTCGGTCGTCGCTGCCACCTGCCGCACTTGCTGCATCGCTGCGAACGCGGCGTCGAACTCCGTGCGCGCGTAAAGCATCGTCGCGATCTTGTATCCGTATGCCGCGTTCGGACCGTATTCGCGCTCGAGCTGCTGCCACGTGTGCAGCGCGAGATCGTCGTCGCCCTTGCGCTCGGCGAGCGCCGCATAGCGCTCCATCGCCGCCTGCCGGATCGCACCACGTTCCCGGCCAGCGAGAAAGCTCAGCCCGCCGGCTGGATCGGCGGCGCGCTCGTAAGCAGCGACGGCCGCATCGAGCAACTTGAGGTTGTCCGGATCGCGGTTCGACTCGTACAGGGAAACCGCGAGGACCGCGGCAACGTCGTTGACGCCGGGTGCGAGACGCGCGACCTGCCTCCACGACGCGTCGTCGCCGCGGGACTGCGCAAGCGCGAGCCAATTGCGCAGCGCGAGCTCGGGTTGATGATTCCACTCCGCGACCTGTGCGAGGCGCGCACGCCAAAGCGCCGATTCCGGGGCTTTGTCGAGCGCGCGCTGCGCCACGCCCTGTGCGTTCGCGACATCCCCGTTGGCGAGGAACACGCCGTACGCGAGGTCCTCGTCGGCGGTGTTCGGCGGCACGGCGCCGTACGTGTCCGGGCGGACCGGTGCGCGGTTCGCGCGCGTGCCGCTGGCAGGGGCGGCATTGCGCGCGGCGGCGACACGCAGCGCGCCCGAGTCCGCCCCCGGCTCGCCCAGCGCCTCCGGCACCGGCCACGCGATGCGCACGAACCCGGCGTCGGCGCGCGCAATCCGCACTGCGCGGACATCGCCGCCGAGCCGCCACGACGCAAACGCAAGACGCGGCCGGCCGTACGCATCATCGCGCGGGCGCGACAGCGACAGCTTCAAGAGCTGTTTCACATAGGTTTCCGCGGCGTCGGGGCGGCCCGCCGCCATCGCGAGCTTCACAAGATAACGCAACGTCTCGGGGTCGCCGCGAAGGTCGCCGATGTGCTGGTTCGCCGCGTCGAGCGCCTGCGGCAGCAAGTTGCCCGCCTGCAGCGCGCGCAATCCCGCCAGGAACAGCGCGCGTCGCTCGCCGAGCGTGGGCGCGTCGGCCTGCGCCGCGAACCACGCGTCGGCCGCCTCGCGGTAGTGCCCGCTGCCGAGCAGGACCTCGGCCTGCGCGACGCGCCAGACATTCGCGTGAAGCGGATCCTTCGCGATCAACTGCCCGTAGAAGTGGCCCGCGAGCGCGCCGTCGTTCAAGGCGCGCGCCTGCCGGGCGAGCGCTTCCAGCTGCTCGCGGTGCCACGCAAACCGGGCGGCTTCGCGCAGCAACGCATCGAGCTCCGCGATCCGCGCGCCGCGCGCCGGATCGGCGGGACCGAGCGCATAGAGTTGCTGCTGGGCGAGCGACACCCGGATCGCCAGCGCCGTCTGGCGCGCGCCGGGATCGTGCGAGCGCGCGAGCCGGTCGATCACATGCGCGGCGTCCGCGGTGCGCTGGCCCTTCAGATATTCGCGCG
>DATGHJ010000580.1:0-10154 GCA_035308085.1 Trinickia sp.
CGGCTGTGCGAGCCCTCCCGAGACCGTCATGCGCATCTGGTAGCCGCGCAGACGCTTGCTCATTTCGCCGAAACGGTCCTTTTCGTATTGCTCGCCGTTGTGAACCTTGACGACCTTGTAGCCGCCCACCGTCTCCTCGACGATGTACGACAGCTCGTTGGTCAGCGACTGGTGCTCGCGATTGAGCCGCCGCAGACGCCGGCTGATCTTGCTCGTGATCCACCCGATGCTCGGCAGGATCACCGCGACGATCAGCGTGAGGCGCCAATTCAGATAGAACAGGTAGCCGAGCAGGAAGACGACCGTGAGCGAGTCGCGCACGAGCGTGATCAGCACGCTGATCAGCACGTTCAGGATCTGGTTCACTTCGAACACGATCGCGTTGATGATCGTGCTCGCGGTTTCGCGCTGGAAGAACGATGCGCTCGTGTGGATCATGCGGTTAAACATGTCGAGCCGCATCTGCAGCAGGATGCGGTTCGACACGTACTGCAGCAGATAATTGGACGCGTACGACGCGGCGCTGCGCACGAACGCGAGGCCGATCACCGCGATCGGCACGAACCACACCGAGTGCGTGTTCGCGTTCGCGCCGAAGCCGTGGTCGAGCAGCGGCTTCAGGAGCGCGGGGATGCCGGCGTCGGTCGCGGCGCTCACCGCCATCGAGACAATGCCGAGCAGCAGCGCGCCGATGAGCGGCTTGAGGTACGGCCAAAGCCGCTTCATCACGGTGGACGTCGGCGCCCGTGTGGCGTCGGCGGGCTTTCTCAGCGTGGATTGGGTTTCCAAGGAATTCCCTTTAACTCCCTCTTACTCCCATTTCGCGGGAGTATTCGCGCGGGGGTATTCGGAAAGTGCGAAAAATCGAAGCATTATAGCCGTCCCACCCTGCTTCGCCCGGCGGCCAGACAGCGTGGCCGGCCGAACCCGGCCGCCCGGTATACTCGCGCTCACTCAATGCCGATGCGACCCGATTCCGACGTGCAGCCAACGACCACCGCCTCCCCCGCCGCCCCGACCCTCGGCGTCGCCCTCATCGCGCACAACGCGGCGGGGCGGCTCGCGCAATGCCTTGCGGCGCTGACCTTTGCCGACGAGGTCGTCGTCGTCGACGGCGGCAGCACCGACGACACGGTATCGATCGCCCAAGCGCATGGCGCGCGCGTGATCGCCGAACCCGACTGGCCCGGCTTCGGCCTGCAAAAGAACCGCGCGGTAGCGGCGCTGTCGACGGATTGGATTCTTTCGATCGACACCGACGAAATCGTCTCGCCGGAGCTCGCGGCATCGATCGTCGCCGCGATTGGCGCGCCCGGCGCCGAGGTCTACGCGGTCGATCGTCTCTCGAGTTTCTGCGGCCAATGGGTGCGCCACAGCGGCTGGTATCCCGACTGGGTGCCGCGCCTCTTCAAGCGCGGCGCGGCGCGCTTCTCCGACGACCTCGTGCACGAGCGCCTCGTGTTCGAGGCGCCTGTCGCGCGCCTGACCGGCAAGCTGCTGCACTACTCGTACGAAGACTTCGAAACCGTGCTGCGCAAGCTCGACGCCTATTCGACTGCCGGCGCCCGCCAGCGCCGCACGGCGGGCCAGCGCGGCGGCTTCGGCAAGGCGCTCGGGCGCGGCGCCTGGGCCTTCATCCGCACCTACCTGCTGCGGCGCGGCTTCCTGGACGGCCGCGCGGGGTTTATGATCGCCGTCTTCAACGCGGAGACCGTCTACTACCGGTTCCTCAAGCTCGGTTTGACGAGGCAGCGCGACGACCCGGCCTGAGTCTCGCCGCAAACGAGCCGTCCCGACGGCGAGCGGTACAATTCAGCCTGCTTTTTCCGGCGCCCCAGCGCCTCAACGCCTCGATGCCCGTGCGCATTGCCGCGCCCACGACACCCGACACCCGACACCCGACACCCGATTTCGATGTTCTCAATCATCATCCCGACCTGGAACAACCTTCCGTATCTGCAATGCGTCGTCGAGAGCATCCGCCAAAACTCGACGCACGAGCATCAGATCATCGTCCACGTCAATGACGGCTCGGACGGCACGCTCGCCTGGGTGCGCGAACAGGGCATCGAACACACGGCGTCGCCGGCCAATATCGGCATCTGCCACGCGGTGAATATCGCGGCGGCGCGCGCGACGCGCGAATACGTCGTCTATATGAACGACGACATGTACTGCTGCCCTGGCTGGGACGCCGCGCTTGCGCGCCGCATCGAACAGATGCCGTCGGATCTGTTCCTGCTGTCGGGCACGATGATCGAACCGGTCGACACCGGCAATCCATGCGTCGTGGTGAAGGACTTCGGACGCGACGCGGACGCGTTCCGCGCCGTCGACCTGGTCGCCGCCGCCCCTCAACTCGTGCGCGCCGACTGGCGCGGCGCCACTTGGCCGCCGACGGTCGTCCACCGCGACTGGTGGCACAAGATAGGCGGCTACAGCAGCGAGCTGAGCCCGGGCATGAGCAGCGACAACGATTTTTCGATGAAACTGTGGGACGCGGGCTGCCGCGTGTTCCTCGGGGTCGGCGACAGTCTCATCTATCACTTCCAGCAGAAAAGCACCGGCAAGATCGTCAAGAACGACGGACGCCGCCAGTTCCTGAACAAGTGGGGCATCACGCAGGCGACTTTCGACCGCTACTACCTGCGCCGCGGACAGCCGGTCGATCAGCGGCTCGAAGTGGCCGAGCCGGAGCAAACGGGACGGCTCAAGCGCGCGCTGCTGAAATCGCGCATCAAGCGCGCGTTCAGCTAGCCCACCTCGTCCGGCACGATACCGCGCCACGCCGGTATCGAAGGGCCACAAAGGGTCGGATGTTCCATAGGCGAAATGAGATAGGACGGCCGCGTAGCGTATACTTATCTGCTTTGCGGAGCGCAGCCCCGCCCGATTTTCGCGGCGCATCGCTTTTCTGAGCGTAAAGCGGTGCTCCAACCCACGCTTTGTCCCACCGATCGTCAATGTCTACAGTCATGCAAAACGCTTCGCACCGCTTGACGGCTGCACGCGTCTTCGCGGTCACGGCCTTGTGCATGGTGCCCGTCTCGACGGCATTCACCAACATCGCCTGCGCGCTTTTCGCACTCGCGCTGCTGAGCGCGCCGGAATTCTGGCGCAATCTGCCTTCGCTGCTTCGTCACGGCGCGGCGGTCTCCGCGCTGCTGCTGCTCGCGGCGCTGATGGCGAGCGTCACCTATACGGTCGCGCCGCATCAGGAGGCTTGGTCGTGGATCGGCAAGTACGCGAAGTTGCTGCTGCTGCCGCTCGCGGTTATCGCGTTCAAGGATTCGAAGTGGGACGGCATCGTGCGCTGGAGCTGGTTCGTGACACTGTGCGTGATCCTGCTGCTGTCGACGACGAACTACCTCGGCCTGACGGCGATCGGCCCCGCACACGCCACGGCTCTGCCGCTCTCGCGCGCCTGGGTGTTCAAGAACCATATTGCGGCGGGCCTCTTTGGCGCCTTGCTGTTTCATCAGGCCATCGATCTCGCGCTGACGACGCGCAATGCCCGCGCCCGCATCCTGTTCGCCGCGATCGCGGCGCTCACACTGGTCAACGTTTTCGTGATGCTGGAGGGCCGCACCGGGCAAATCATCGCGTTGATTTTCATGCTGTACACGGCGCTGCGCTTCGCGTGGCGCAAGCATGAGGAATCGCCGATGCGCGCTGCGCTCTACGTCTGCGCCGTGATCGCCGCCGCGGGGATGCTGGTGGGTGTCGCGTGCACGATGAAGGGTGGACGCTTGCTGCAGGTGGCCACCGAAGTGAAGGAATACCAGCAGACCGACGCGATCACGTCCACCGGGCTGCGGCTCGAGTGGTACCGCAAGTGCTTTGAACTGATTCGGGCACGTCCGGTGATCGGCTATGGCGCGGGCGGCCTCGGCGTCGAATTCGCGAAATTGAGCGCGGGAAAGACGGAAGCGCAAGGAAAGCTCACGGAGAATCCGCACAACGAATATCTGCTGATGGCCGTGCAGCTCGGCGCAATCGGCCTGGCGCTGTTCGTCAATTTGCTCGTTCAGATCGCACGCGGCGCATATGCACTCGATCCGCGCTCGAAACAACTGCTGTTCGGCTGGCTCGCCGCGTTCGCCATCAGTTGCTTGGCGAACTCGCTCCTGCTGGACTTTGCGGAAGGACACCTGCTGGTGCTGCTCGCCGGCATTCTGCTTGGGTGCGGGTATCGCGCGCCTAGCGCGGTGAAAGCCAGGCAAGGCGGCGCCGCGCCTGCACCGCGGCAAGCCTAGCGCCGCGCGACATCATTTACCGCGCTGGCGGCCGAGCAGCGACGTATCGACGACCGCCTCGGCGGCTTGCGAAGTGCGAGCGGCTTCGAGCGGCGGAGTGGGCAAACCGAGCATTTCCGCCGCGACGCCAATCACGCGCCGCGAACTGAGCGTCGTCAGACACTCGCTCAAGCTCTCGACGTGCCGCTCACACCCTTCGCCCTTGCAAGGCACGCAATCGCCTTCCCCTTGCAGCAGATAGACGTTCCCATGGCGCGCTGATCCGACCAGGGGCCAAGGATCGACGCCCGCCGGCCAGCCGCACGGCCACGGCCCCCAACGGACCGGGTCGGACGGGCCGAAGAGCGCGATCGTCGGCGTGCCGGTGGCTGCTGCGATATGCGTTGCGCCCGTGTCGGGCCCCACGTAGAGCTTGGCGCCCCGAATCATTTCCGCGCTTTCGCCGAGCGACAACTGCCCCGCCATGTTCAGCACCGGAGCGCCGGCCGCGGCGGCCACGCGCTCCGCGTACTCTCGCTCGGCCGCAGCCGGCCCGCCGCTCAGCGCAATGGCATAACCCTGCGAGCGCAACCATCCGATCAGTTCGACCCAGCCCTCGATATGCCAGCGCTTGTACGCAAACATCGGGTACGGATGCAGCACGACATAAGGCTGCCCGGGCTGCACGGCGGGCGGCGCGTGAATGCGCGCGTCGAACTGCGCGCGCCGTACGGGGTCGCTGCCGATCCCCGGCGCGACGACTTCGGCTTGCGGCTCGATGCCCAACAACGGCGTCAGGGCCAGACTGCTGTTTACGGTATGAACCGACTCGTGATAATTGATCGCGATGCCGTGCAGCATGAAACGAGTCAGGCGCGTGACGCGGTTCGGATCGACGAGCCCGATGCGCTTTTTGCCCGCAAACCACGTATAGAAACGCGGTCGGTCAGAACTGATCGCCGCGCAGGCTAGATCGTAGCGGCGCCAGAGGCGCACCGCGTCGGCGAGGCGCTCGGAGAATCGCGCGCGCTGCGCGACGAGGATCACGCGCCGCACATCGGGATTGTGTTCGAGGATCCCCTCCGTGCCGCGAAACACGAGCATGTCGATCGGGGTGTCGGGCCATTGCGCTTTCAGCGACCGAACGAACGGTGTCGTGAGCAGCACATCGCCGATGCGGCGAGTGCAGACGACGAGAATGCTGCGAGGCGGACGGGAGGACGAAAATAATGCGGCCACGTTCGGGGACTCAATAAACGATCTCGATCGCGCTTCCCGCAAATTCACCGCGCAACGCCGCCAGCAATTCGTCGGTCGGCTTCACGCGCCACGCATCGCCGAGGCGCACCTCACCCTCTGCGCGATCGCTGCGATAGACGATCTGCACAGCGAGGCCGTTTGGAATATTCACGGGGGCGCGCTGCCGGCTATCACCACCGGGGCCTCGGCGGCCCGCCGGGCCACCGCCGCGCGCCGGCCGCGCCGAAGCGGAAACCGCCGCCGTCTCGGCCACCACGGCCGGCCCCGCGCAATGCGCCTCGAGCAGGCGGCGCAGCGCGACCGCGTCCGCATTGCCGTTCACCTGCAGCTTGACCGCCTGAGCGTAGCGGCTGCGCGCGCGCTCGAGATCCATCACCGTATCGACAGTAAAGCGGATGCCGCCCGTGAATGCATCGTTGCGCGCCTGCCCCGACACGACGAGCAGTTCGTCTTCCTTGAACAGCTCCTTGTGTGCCTCGTACTGCTCGTTGAAGACCGTGACTTCGCACGCCCCCGTACCGTCGTCGATCAGCGCAATCAGCATCTTGCCGCGCTGGGTCATCTGCGTGCGCAGCGACGAGATGATGCCGGCGACCAGCTTGTCGCGCCCTTCCTTGAGCTCGCCGAGCTTCTGGCGCGCAAAGCGGCGCACTTCATCCTTGTAGGCGTCGAACAAGTGACCGGATAGATAGAAGCCCAGCGCACTCTTTTCTTCCTGCAGCTTCTTTTTCTCGTGCCACGCGGGTTCAGCGACGAGTTCGTGGCCTTGCGAGGGCGCATCGCCCATGTCGAACAAGCCCGCCTGCATCGCGTTCGCACTGGCCTGATCGGCGGCCTCCATCGCCAGCGGCACCGAGGCGATCAGTTGCGCGCGGTTGTCATGGAGCGTATCGAACGCGCCCGCGCGGATCAGCGCCTCGACAGTACGGCGGTTGACGACGCGACGGTCGATACGGGCGCAGAAGTCGAACAGATCCTGGAACGCCCCTTCTTCGCGCGCACGCAGGATTTCCTCGATCGCGTTCTGGCCGCTGCCCTTCACCGCGCCGAGCCCGTAGCGGATTGTGCGCGAGCGCGAGCCGTCGGCACCGGCCACCGGCTCGAAACGGTACGCCGAACGGTTGATGTCCGGCGGCAGCACGGCCATCCCGTTCGCGAGGCAGTCTTCGAACAGGATCTTGACCTTGTCGGTGTCGTCCATCGCCAAACTCATGTTGGCTGCCATGAACTCGGCCGGATGGTGCGCCTTCAGCCACGCAGTGTGGTACGCCAGCAGCGCATAGGCGGCCGCGTGCGACTTGTTGAAGCCGTAGCCCGCGAACTTTTCCATCAAGTCGAAGGTTTCGTCGGCTTTCTCGCGCGTGAGGCCATTCTTCGCGGCGCCCTCGGCAAAGATCTCCCGGTGCTTCGCCATCTCCTCGGGCTTTTTCTTGCCCATCGCGCGGCGCAGCAAGTCCGCGCCGCCGAGCGAGTAGCCGCCGATGATCTGCGCCATCTGCATCACCTGCTCCTGATAGACCATGATGCCGTAGGTCTCTTTCAGCACAGGTTCGACGCGCGGATCGGGATACTCGACCACCTCGCGCCCGTGCTTGCGCGCGCAGAAGCTCGGGATCAGGTCCATCGGGCCCGGGCGATACAGCGCCACGAGCGCGATGATGTCCTCGAAGCGGTCGGGCTGCGCGTCTTTCAGCATGCCCTGCATGCCGCGGCTTTCCAACTGGAACACGGCGACCGTATTCGCTTTCTTGAGGATCGAGAACGAGGCGGGATCGTCGAGCGGCACTTGAGCCAGCGACCAATCCTGCTTCGACGGATCGAGCCGGCGTATGTAGCGTTCGGCCCAATCGAGAATCGTGAGCGTGGTCAGGCCCAAGAAGTCGAACTTCACGAGGCCGACGGCTTCGACGTCGTCCTTGTCGTACTGGCTCACGACGCCGGCGTCGTCGCCCTGTGTATAGAGCGGACAGAAATCGGTGAGTTTGCCCGGCGCGATCAGCACGCCGCCCGCGTGCATGCCGACGTTACGCGTGAGACCTTCGACGCGCTGCGCCAGCTCGAGAAGCTGCCGCACTTCGTCTTCGTTGTCATTGCGCTCCTGCAGGAGCGGCTCTTCCTTCATCGCGTCGGCAATCGTCACATGCTTGCCGGGCTTGAACGGAATCAGCTTCGCGACGCCATCCGTGAACATGTAGCCGAGATCGAGCACGCGGCCGATGTCGCGCACCGCCGCCTTCGCGGCCATCGTGCCGAACGTCGCGATCTGCGAGACCGCGTCCGCGCCGTACTTCTCCTTCACGTACTGGATCACGCGATCGCGGCCGTGTTGGCAGAAGTCGATGTCGAAGTCGGGCATCGACACCCGTTCCGGATTCAGGAAACGTTCGAACAGCAGGTTGTAGCGCAGCGGATCGAGATCGGTAATGCCGAGCGCGTAGGCCGCGAGCGAGCCCGCGCCGGAGCCCCGGCCCGGACCAACCGGCACGCCGTTGTTCTTCGCCCAGTTGATGAAGTCCGCCACGATCAGGAAGTAGCCGGGGAACCCCATCTTGATGATCGTGCCGCACTCGAAGTCGAGACGCTGGTAGTACGTGTCACGCTGCTGGTCGCGCTCGGCCTGGTTCGGATAGAGCTGTTCGAGCCGTTTCTCGAGACCTTCCTTCGACAGCTGCACGAGATAGTCGTCGAGCGACATGCCGTCAGGCGTCGGGAACAGCGGCAGCTTCGGCTTGCCGAGTTCGAGCGTCAGGTTGCAGCGCTTCGCAATTTCGACGGTGTTCGCGAGCGCCGCGGGAATGTCCGCGAAAAGCGCGGCCATTTCCTCCTGCGTGCGGAAAAATTGCTCGGTCGTGAAGCGCTTCTGACGGCGCGGGTTCGCGAGCATATCCCCTTCCGAAATGCACACGCGCGCTTCGTGCGCGGTGAAGTCGTCGGGCGTCATGAATTGGATTGGGTGCGTCGCCACCACCGGCAGCTTCAACGATGCGGCCAGCGCAACCGCCTGCTGCACGTATGCCTCGCCGCCCGGCTGACCGCAACGTTGCAGCTCGATATAGAACGCGTTCGGAAAGCGCTTGACCCAGCGCTGCGCGCAACGCTTCGCCGCTTCCTCGTTGCCGGCGGCAAGCGCCAGACCGATATCGCCCTGCTGCGCGCCCGAGATCGCGAGCAACCCTTGTTCGAGGCCGGATTCGAGCCACTCGGCCTCGATCTCCGCGCGCCCGCGATACTGGTTCGTGAGCCACGCCTTCGTGAGCAGCTCGCACAGATTGAGGTAGCCGCGGCGATCCTTGACGAGCAGGAGCAGACGCGAAGGCTTGTCGCGATCGTCGGGATTGGTGATCCAGACGTCGCAGCCGGCAATGGGTTTGACCCCGTTGCCGCGGGCTTCCTTGTAGAAACGGACGAGACCGAACGCGTTGCCGAGATCGGTCAATGCGAGTGCGCCCTGGCCGTCGTCGGCGGCGGCTTTGACGATGTCGTCAAGGCGCACGATGCCGTCGGCGATCGAGAATTCGGAGTGGACGCGGAGATGGACGAAGCGGGGATCTGACATGGGCGCTATTGTACATCCGCCCTTTCGAGCGACACGCGCCGAAAACGCTGCGTTGGCCGTTCGGACGAGGCCCCTCGGAGCGTGTATCGCCGCACGGCAAAAACACGGGGGCCGGCGCGCGCAGATTAGCCATTCGGCCTAATGCGGGCTGATCGGCCGTTTGCGGGATAATACGGTTTTTCGCCTTTTCGTCATTTCCGCTGCCGCGCCGCCGCCCGCCTGAATCCACCTCGCGCACGCCGCGCCGCCTCAGCTATTCGCCTTTGCCGCAGGACCATCATGAGCATCATCAATCTCGCCGCCTACAAATTCGCCACGCTCGACGCCATTGTCGAATGGCGCCCGCTCGTCACCGAAAAGTGCGTGGCGCTGGGGCTGCGCGGCACGATCCTGCTCGCGCCCGAAGGCATCAACCTCTTTATCGCCGGCACGCCTGACGCCGCGCGCGAATTCATCGATTACATCCGCCACGATCCGCTCTTCGAAGGCAAATTCGCCGACCTGCAATTCAAGGAAAGCGTGTCGGAAACGCAGCCGTTTCGGCGCATGCTCGTCAAGATCAAGCGCGAAATCATCACGATGAAAAAGCCGGCCATCAAGCCGGAGCTGGGCCGCGCGCCGTTTGTGGACGCACCCACGCTCAAAACGTGGCTCGACCGTGGCCACGACGACGAAGGCCGCCCCGTCGTGATGCTCGACACGCGCAACGCGTTCGAAGCCGATGTCGGCACGTTCGATCACGCGCTCGACTACCGGATCACGAAGTTCAGCGAGTTTCCGGACGTGATCGAGAAGAACCGCGCGGACCTCGAAGGCAAAACCGTGGTGTCGTTTTGCACCGGCGGAATTCGCTGCGAAAAGGCGGCGATCCACATGAAGGAAGTGGGCATCGAGAACGTCTACCAGCTCGAAGGCGGCATTCTCAAATACTTCGAGGAAGTCGGCGGCGCGCACTATCACGGCGAATGCTTCGTGTTCGACTACCGCACCGCACTCAATCCGCAGCTCGAACCGACCGCCACCGAGCAATGCTTCGGCTGCCGCGCAGTCGTCTCGCCCGAGGATCAGAAGTCGCCGCTCTACACGCCGGGCAAGACGTGTCC
>DATGHJ010000581.1:0-3636 GCA_035308085.1 Trinickia sp.
GCGTCGATCCAGTAGCCGTTCCAGCCCGCCGCGCGCAGCTTCGGGAAGACCTCGTTCGTGTAGTCGCCGCCTTGGCACGTGATGATGACATCGCACTTCTTGAGCGCGTCGATGCTCGACGCGTCTTTGAGCTTGGTCTCGTTCTTCGCGAACGACGGCGCATTGCCGCCCGCGTTGCTGGTGCTGAAAAACACCGGTTCGATCAGATCGAAATCGCGTTCCTCTTGCATACGTTGCATCAGGACGCTGCCGACCATGCCGCGCCAACCTACGAGACCTACGTTCATGACTAACCCTTGGAGTGGACGCTTCCCCGCAACTTTGCCCGGCGTGACCGCGCGGGGAAGACGAGCGGGCACGACGGACGATCAGCGTTTCGTGATCGTTTTACGGGTAATCGATTTAATGACGGTAATGGCGAATGCGCTCGCACGGGCCGTTTCGCCGTGGAGTCTTGCAATCGAAGAGATTTTGGAAATCTGCGCCATCGCGACAATATACACGAAAACCTCAATTGGGCGCCCCGCCCGGGCGCCCCAAAAGGCTTACAGCGCCGCGACTACCGCGTCGCCCATCGCCGCCGTGCCGACCTGCTTGCAGCCCGGCGTCGCGATATCGCCGGTGCGCAAGCCCTGCTCCAGCACCTTCTTCACCGCGTTCTCGATGCGATCGGCCTGCTCCGCGCGGTTCAGCGAATAGCGCAGCATCATCGCCGCCGACAGAATCGTCGCGAGCGGATTGGCCACGCCCTTGCCCGCGATGTCCGGCGCCGAGCCGTGCGACGGCTCGTACAAGCCCTTGTTGTTTGCGTCGAGCGACGCGGACGGCAGCATGCCGATCGAGCCCGTGAGCATCGCGGCCTCGTCCGACAGGATGTCGCCGAACATGTTGCCCGTGACGATCACATCGAACGCCTTCGGCGCCTTCACGAGCTGCATTGCCGCATTGTCGACATACATGTGCGAGAGCTCGACGTCCGCATATTCCTTCGACACGTCGATCATCACGTCGCGCCAGAATTGCGAGGTTTCGAGCACGTTCGCCTTATCGACCGAGGTGAGCTTCTTGTCGCGCTTTTGCGCCGCCTGGAACGCGACGTGCGCGATGCGGCGCACTTCGGGCTCGGAATAGCGCATCGTGTCGAAGCCTTCCCTCGCGCCTTCGAACGCACCGTCCGGGGATTGGCGGACCCCGCGCGGCTGGCCGAAGTAAATGTCGCCGTTCAGTTCGCGCACGATCAGGATGTCGAGGCCCGACACGATCTCGGCTTTCAGCGACGACGCATCCGTCAACTGCGGATAGCAGATCGCCGGACGGAAGTTCGCGAACAACTGCAGATGCTTGCGCAGACCGAGAATCGCCTGCTCGGGACGCAGCGCGCGCTCGAGCGAGTCGTACTTCCAGTCGCCGACCGCGCCGAACAGGATCGCATCCGCTTCCTTCGCGAGCGCGAGCGTCGATTCCGGCAGCGGGTGGCCCTTGGCTGCGTAACCCGCGCCGCCGACGGGCGCCTCTTCCATGTCGAACTTCTCGCCAAGGGCGTTGAGCACCTTGACCGCTTCGTTGACGATTTCCGGGCCGATGCCGTCGCCGGGCAGCACTGCGATCTTCATGTGCGTTTTCCTTTTTCCTGTAGTGAGTTCGTTGCGGCGAACGCGCCGGGCATGACGCGCCCCGCGCATTCATGGCGCGGCACGGCGAGCCATGCGGCACGCCGCGCGCTGGATGACGTCAGCCGACGATCCGATGGTTGAGCCAAGGCTGCTTTGCGAGCCGCTCGGCTTCGAACTGGCGGATTTTGTCCGCGTGACGCAGCGTGAGGCCGATATCGTCGAAACCGTTCAGCAGGCAGTACTTGCGGAACGCCGCGACTTCGAACGGATATTCACGGCCGTCCGGCGAGCGCACGACTTGCGCTTCGAGATCGACGGTCAGCTGATAGCCGTTGAACGCATAGGTTTCGTTGAACAGATGATCGACTTGCTGCTCGGTCAGCACGATCGGCAAGACGCCGTTCTTGAAGCAGTTGTTGTAGAAGATATCCGCGAAGCTCGGTGCGATCAGCGCGCGGAAGCCGTATTGCTGGAGCGCCCACGGTGCGTGTTCGCGCGAACTGCCGCAGCCGAAGTTCTTGCGCGCGAGCAGCACCGATGCGCCCTGATAGCGCGGCTGGTTCAGCACGAAGTCCGGGTTGAGCGGGCGCTTCGAGTTGTCCTGGCCCGGCTCGCCGTGGTCCAGGTAACGCCATTCATCGAACGCGTTCGGGCCGAAGCCCGTGCGCTTGATCGACTTCAGAAACTGCTTCGGGATGATCGCATCGGTATCGACGTTCTCGCGATCGAGGGGCGCAACGAGGCCCGTGTGCACAACGAATTTATCCATGATCTGTCACTCGACTCGTATTGCCATCAACCCAACTTGCGGATATCGACGAAGTGGCCTTCGATCGCCGCTGCCGCGGCCATCGCCGGGCTCACCAAGTGCGTGCGGCCGCCGGCCCCCTGACGCCCCTCGAAATTGCGGTTCGACGTGGACGCGCAGCGCTCGCCCGGCTCGAGCCGGTCGGCGTTCATGGCGAGGCACATCGAGCAGCCCGGCTCGCGCCATTCGAAGCCGGCTTCCGTGAACACCTTGTCGAGCCCTTCGCGCTCGGCCTGCGCCTTCACGAGACCCGAGCCCGGCACGACCATCGCGAGCCGGATGTTCGGCGCGACACGGCGGCCGAGCTTCTTCACGACATAGGCGGCGGCGCGCAGGTCTTCGATGCGCGCGTTCGTGCACGAGCCGATGAAGATCTTGTCCGGCTTGATCGATTCGATCGGGAGGTTCGGCTCGAGCGCCATGTATTGCAACGCGCGCTCCATCGCATCGCGCTTGACCGGATCCTTCTCTTTCTCCGGGTCCGGCACGCGGCTGTCGATCGACGTCACCATTTCCGGCGACGTGCCCCACGTGACTTGCGGCACGATCTCGGCGGCATTCAGCTCGACCACGCGATCGAACGTCGCGCCGGGGTCGGTTGCGAACTGCTTCCAGTACGTGACCGCCTGATCCCACTCGGCGCCCGTCGGCGAGAACGGGCGGCCCTTCAGGTATTCGACCGTGGTGTCGTCGACGGCCACCATGCCCGCGCGCGCGCCCGCTTCGATCGCCATGTTGCAGACGGTCATGCGGCCTTCCATCGACAGCGCGCGAATCGTCGAGCCGCCGAATTCGATCGCGTAGCCCGTGCCGCCCGCGGTGCCGATCTTGCCGATGATCGCGAGCACGATGTCTTTTGCCGTGCAGCCGCGCGGCAGCTGGCCCTCGACCTTCACGAGCATGTTCTTGCTCTTCTTTTGCAAGAGCGTTTGCGTGGCGAGCACGTGCTCGACTTCCGAGGTGCCGATGCCGTGCGCGAGCGCGCCGAACGCGCCGTGCGTGGAGGTGTGCGAATCGCCGCAGACGATCGTCATGCCCGGCAGCGTCGCGCCCTGCTCCGGCCCGATGATGTGAACGATGCCCTGGCGCAGGTCGTTCATCTTGAACTGCGTGATGCCATACGAATCGCAATTCGAATCGAGCGTATCGACTTGCAGCTTCGAGACGGGATCGGCGATGCCGTGGCTGCGATCGGTGGTCGGTACGTTGTGGTCC
>DATGHJ010000582.1:0-5056 GCA_035308085.1 Trinickia sp.
TCGGGCTTGAGCGCGAGTGCGCGGTCGAAGCTCGCGAGCGCCTCGGCCGGCGCATCGAGCGCGCCGAGCGCCGTGCCGCGATTGTTCAGCGCATCGGCGAAATGCGGCATCAGCGCGAGCGCGCGATTCGCGCTCGCGAGCGCGTCTTTGTATTGCTGTTTGGCGTTCAGCGCGAAGGCGAGATTCGAATGAATCGGCGCGTGCATCCCGTTGATCGAAGCGGCTTTCTTGAGGAAGGCGATGCCGTCGTCGAGACGCCCCGTTTGCAGCGATAGCGCGCCGAGCAATTGCAGCGCGTCGAAGTGCTTGGGCCGGATCGCGAGGATCTCCCGGTACAGCTCCTCGGCTTCGGCCAAGGCGCCGTTTTGCTGGAGCGCCAGGGCCTGCTGAAGCAGGGTGTCGAGTTGTCGCTGATTGCCGGGCTTGCTCATGAATGACGCGGTAAGGCAGGGCGCATCGCCCTGCGGGTGGAGATGAAACAATCGGGCCGATTATCGCTGAAACGGCGGCGTGCTTATTGGCGGCGCATTACGGTTCTCTTACGCGAGCGAGCCTGCCCTGCGGGAAACGCTATGAGTTGGTGTACGCGCTGCACCACCCATGCGCCGCGACCTGCTTCGCGCCGAACAGCACGCAGCCGCCCGATGGTGTGCCCGCCTTGCCCTGGTAGAGCGAGCAATTCGCGCATTCCTGCCCGGCTTGATAGGTGGGGTATTTCGCTTTGTCGACTTTCGACGCATCCGTTTGGTAGCCGTATGACAGCGCCTGCGGATCGGATTCGCTCAGCTGCTGCGCGGCGCCAACCCGCTGCGCCACAATCAGGGACGATCCGATGCCGACGCTGGCGATCAAAAAGCTGCGACGTGATGCCTTCATGAGTGGACTCCGTTCTGACTAGCCTGTTGTTAGCGTAAACAGGCTCTAGTTAGGGACTTCTTCTTGTTCTTCTTCGACGACGCATGCAACGCCCGCCGATCGTCGAGCGACCGATACGCTTCGTGCACGATGCCTTTGAACCATTCGAGCCCCGGATCATGCGCGCTCGCGCGGCGATAGAGCATCGCTACGTCGTAGTCATCGAACCGCACCGGCGGCGCGCACATCTCGAGCTGCGAGACTCGCGCGAGCACACGGGCGGCATGCAGCGGCAGCGTGGTCACTGCTTTCACCGACGCCAGGAACGCCGGCACCGCCGAGAAATGCGTGAGCGCGGTTTGCACGTGACGCGCCTTGCCGATCGCGCGCAAGGCCGTATCGACGGCGCCTTCGCGTCCCGAGAACGACACGAGCACATGCGGCAAGGCGAGGTAGTCGGCAAGCGTGAGCGGCATCTCGATGCCCCAGCGCGCGCTGTCGACCACGCACGCGTAGTTGGATTGCCCGAGCGTCTCGCGGCAGGCCCAGCGTTTCGGCGCGGCGCCTACTGTCACCGCGAGCTCGATCTGCTGTTCCTCGAGCATCGCGTCGACGGTGTGCCGGTTCGTCTGCCTGAAGATAACCGATACGCCGCTCGCACGCTCGAGCACGCGCCGCGAGATTTCGGGGCCGATCGCCAATTCGAAATCGTCGGACATGCCGATGACGAAGTGCCGCTTCGACGCGAGCGGATCGAACTGGGGCAGCGGCGCGAGCGCGGCCGCGAGCGAACCGATGCCGCTTTGCAGTGGCTCGACGATGTCGAGCGCGCGCTGCGTCGGCTGCATGCCGCCTCTGACACGGATGAAGAGTTCGTCCTCGCAGGTCTCGCGCAGACGCGCGAGCGCGGCGCTCGTTGCCGCCTGGCTCAACGCGAGCCGCGCCGCCGCACGCGTGACGCTGCGCTCTTGCCAAAGTGCGAGAAACACCACGGCGAGATTCAGATCGATTTTCCTGACATCCAAAATATCGATTTTCATCATCCAAATAATTTGTTTTATTCATATTCACGGCGGTAGCATACTTGGCTTCCTCAACTTCGGGGAGGGTCGTTTGATGAGCACACATCGCGTTGCCGTGGTTCAAGCCGGGTCTACGCTGTTCGATACGCCGCGCACGCTCGAGCGCATGCGCGCGCATTGCGAAACGCTCGCGCGCGAGGGCGTCGAGCTGGCGGTGTTTCCGGAAGCGTATCTGGGCGGGTATCCGAAGGGGCTCGATTTCGGCACGCGCGTCGGGTCGCGTTCGAGTGCCGGACGCGACGATTTTTTGCGCTACGCGCGCTCGGCCATCGATGTGCCGGGCGTCGAGACCGAGCGCATCGGCGCGTTCGCCAGAGAGGCGCGTTGCAACCTCGTGGTCGGCGTGATCGAACGCGGCGGCGCGACGCTTTATTCACGGCGCTCTTCTTCAACGAGCGCGGCGCGCTCGTGGCCAAGCACCGCAAGCTGATGCCGACCGCAAGCGAGCGTTTGATCTGGGGCAGCGGCGACGGCTCGACGCTGCCAGTGGTTCAGAGCAGCGTCGGCAAGCTGGGGGCGGCGATCTGCTGGGAAAACTACATGCCGATGTTGCGGCAATCGATGTTCGCGCGCGGCGTCGAGATCTGGTGCGCGCCGACGGTCGACGAACGCGACATGTGGCAGGCTTCAATGCGTCATATCGCGTATGAAGGGCGCTGCTTCGTGTTGAGTGCTTGCCAGTTCCTCACGCGCGAGGATTGCCCGCCCGATTACGATTGCATCCAGGGCAACGAGCCCGGCACGCAGTTGATCAAAGGGGGCAGCGTGATCGTGAGCCCGCTCGGCGAGCTGCTCGCGGGCCCCGTCCATGGACAGGAGGCGGTGCTCACCGCCGATATCGACTTGGATGATGTCGTTCGCGGCAAATACGACCTGGACGTGGCGGGGCACTATGCGCGCCCCGATGTGTTTTCGCTGCACGTCGACATGCGGCCGAAGCGCAGCGTCGTGTGCGCGACGGATGCGCTCGATCCAAACGGTGAGGAAGCCGCAAGCCGTTTGCCCGAGCCGCCGCCGATGGAGCATGGCGAATGAGCGTGGCGCCAGCGGCGCGCGGCGCGCGGCGCGTGCTTGGCCGCGTCACGCTTGCGGCAGCTCACGCACGTCGGCGGTCGGGACCAGGCCAAAGCCATCGCTTAGCAAATAGCCGATCAGCTTCGATGCCGATTGCTCCGGCGTCGCGAGCTGCCCGTTGCGCTTGAGGTCTTCGAATCGTTCGCGCATCGGGAACCGGTCGACACCCGTGCCGCGGATTTCGGCTTGCATGTCGGTGTCGACGATACCCGGCGCGACGCTGCAGATTTTCAGCGCGCGGTTCTCGTCGAGCGCCACCGAGCGCGCGTGATGATCGAGCGCGGCTTTGGTTGCGCAATAGATGCTCCAACCGGCGTACGCATTGCGTGCCGCTCCGCTCGAGATATGAACGATGCGGCGCTCGCCTGCGTCGGCTGTCGCCGCCGCGAAGGCGCTTGCAAACATCAACGGCGTCGCGACGTTCAGCGAAACGGCGCGTGCGATCTCGCCGGCGTTCTGTACTTCGCAAGGGCCGATCGGCTGCACCGTGCCTGCGTTGTTGATGAGCAGCACGCGTTGCGCTCCGCTCGTGAAGTGGCGCAACGCGTCGCCGGCGAGCCATTGTTCGACGCGTGCGAGGTCCGACAAGTCCAGTTCGGTTTCAACGAGCAAGCCTGCGAAGCGTTGAGCCAGCGTGGCGTGGCGCGCACGCGAGACGCCCAGCACCGCGATGCCGCGTGCGAGAAGCTGCTCGGCAAGCGCCGCGCCGATGCCGCGTGTATGGCCGGTGAGGATGGCTTTGGTGAGCGGGGTGCTGCTGGAGGGTGTCGGGGCTGTCATGGCAAGGTCCGCGAAAGGCTGTCGTTATGCGAGCGCGCAGTGGGCACGGTCTGCGATTTTACTGCGCAGACCGTGCCTTCGCTTGGGCTGCCGAGCGCCCGGCCGGGCGTTCTCCCGTCACTGAAAATCCGTCGACACCGACACCGCCTCCCACGCATCGATCTCCGCCTTCAGCGCGCTGAGCTTTTCCCGCACCAACGTCACCGCGTCACGCCCGAGCAAGAGATGCATCGGCGGATTCTCCGACGCCACGAGCTTGAGCATCGCTCGTGCGGCTTTCGCCGGATCGCCCGGCTGGTTGCCGTCGAGTTTGCGGCGCCGCTCGCGAATCGGATTGAACACCTCGTCGTAGTCGGCAATCTTGCGTTCGGCGCGCACGAGCGAGCGACCCGCCCAATCGGTGCGGAACGCACCAGGTTCGACCGCCGTCACGGCGATGCCGAGGCTCTTCACCTCCTTTGCCAGCGCCTCGGAAATGCCCTCGAGTGCGAATTTGCTGCCGTGATAGATGCCAAGACCCGGGAACGTGATGATGCCGCCCATCGACGTCACGTTGAGAATGTGGCCCGCGCGGCGCTTGCGCATGTAAGGAAGCACCGCGTGAATCATTGCCACGGCGCCGAAGACGTTGACGTCGAATTGCCGGCGCAATTGGTCGAGCGTCGACTCTTCCAGCAGTCCCTCGTGGCCGTAGCCGGCGTTGTTGACGAGCACGCCGATCGGACCGAAATCCGCTTCGATTTCGGCGACGACGCGATGGACGGCAGCGGTGTCGGTGACGTCGAGCAGCTTGCCGCGTGCGCGCTCGGGATCGAGTCGATTGAAGGTTTCGAGCGCGGCCGCATTGCGCACGGTGCCGACGACGCGATGTCCATCGGCGAGTGCGGCTTCAGCGAGCGCGCGTCCGAAACCGGAACTGGCGCCGGTGATCAAAAAGACCTTGCTTTGCGGGTTCGACATGGGGTTGACCGTTCGATAAGGGAAGGAACCCTCATGCTAGGTCGGTCCCTTGCGTTCGGTAACCCGTTTTGGCGCGTCAGGCTTTTAAGCAAAACTTCAAGCGGACGATCACAACAGCAGCAGCGCGGCGCTCGACATGATCGTGAACACGAAGAACGGCTCGGCGAACTTGCGCGACTGCGCGTAGTGAAGCAGCCTGCTGCAGCTTCGTGAGCGCAAGCCCAGCTCTATCGCAGGAACGCTTCCGTGCGCAGCGTTGCTGCTTTTTCTTCCTGCCGCAGAAAGTCGATCAACGCGCGCAGCTT
>DATGHJ010000583.1:0-2917 GCA_035308085.1 Trinickia sp.
AACCCCCCCATCATGAAAAACTGGCTCCTGGCATTCAGAAATCTGCTGCGCAATCGGCGGCGTTCGATGACGACGCTGTTTGCGATGGTGATCGGCCTCACGTCCGTGCTCGTATTCGGCGGCTACGCGGGCAACATCAACTACGGCTTGCAGACGCAATACGTGCAGCATGGCGGTCATCTGCAGATTCAGCACCGCAACTACTTCCTCTATGGCAGCGGCGACCCGGTGTCGTACGGCCTCGCCGGCTACGAGCACATCATCGATGTCGTCAAAGGCGATCCCGAGCTCGCGCGGCTCGTGGCCGTCGTCACGCCCGTGCTTGCGGTCAACGGCATTGCAGGCAACTTCGCGGCAGGTGTGTCGCGGACCGTGTTCGGCTCCGGCATCGTCGTGGCGGATCAGAACCGCATGCGCTTGTGGAACGACTACGGTTTTCCGAGCCAACCGAAGGCGCTCGCTCTCACCGCGACGAGCCCGGACTCGGCGCTGATCGGCACGGGCGTCGCGCGCGTGCTGCGGCTGTGCGGGCCGCTCAAGGTGTCCGATTGCAATCAGCCGGAGGCGACGCAGACGCAGGCGCAGGCCGAGGGAGCGCAAGGCGCCGCGGCGCCGCCGGACATCGCTCAACTGGCAACGCTCGAAGCGCATGCCGACGCGAAGGCGCCCGAGCCGCGCGGCGCTCGCATCGAGTTGCTGACGTCGAACGCCTACGGCGCACCCAATGTCGCCGAGCTGAAAATCGTCGAGGCGCAGAAGCAGGCCGTGAAAGATGTCGACGATATGTTCGTGCAACTGCATCTCGCGCAGGCGCAGCGGCTCGTCTATGGCGGCGGCACGCCCGAAGTGACGTCGATCGTCGTGCAGTTGAAACATACGTCGCAACTCGGCGTTGCGCGCGCCCGCCTGAACGCGTTGTTGCACACGAAGCTGCAAGGCGAGCCGCTCGAAGTGCTCGACTTCGAGACGCTCAATCCGCAGTACGGCCAGATCACCGGCATGTTCGCCGCCGTGTTCGGCTTCATCGCCGTGATGATCGCGACGATCGTGATGTTCACGGTCGGCAACACGATGAACATGGCCGTGATGGAGCGCACGAAGGAAATCGGCACGCTGCGTGCGATCGGCGTGCGCGGTTCGGGCATCCGCAACATCTTCCTGTGCGAAGGGTTTCTGCTCGGCACGTGCGGCGCGGTGCTCGGCACGCTGTTCGCGCTGATTGCCGCCGCGCTCATCAATCACTCGGGCCTCCATTGGACGCCGCCGGGGCAGACCGATCCCGTCGCGCTCACCGTTCGCGTATGGGGCGAGACGGGAATGATCGTGCGCAACGCGCTCGGCGTGATCGTGGTCGCGACGTTCTCCGCGTGGTGGCCGGCGCGCCGCGCGGCGCGGATGCTGATCGTCGATTCGCTGCGCTTTGCGTGACGCTTGCGGTCGTCTTTTATCGAGAGTCGAGAGTCGAGAGCGGGAACATCCATCATGAAACTGCATTCCTTGAGCGGGGCGGTGAGCGCGCTGGTGTGTGCATCACTGATCGCTCACGTTGCTCATGCGGCACCCTCGGCCGCCCCCTCCGCGACGCAATTGCTCGAGCAAAGCGATGCGATTCGCAACCCGGGCCAGTCGTTCAGCCTGACCAACACGCTGATCGAATTCCGTAACGGACAGCAGACGGACACCGACGTGCTGACCGTCTATTCGAAGCCCGATTCGGGCGATGGCCAGTACCGCGATCTCGTGCAATTCGACGAGCCCGCGCGCGACGCCAACAAGCTGTTGCTCAAGAACGGCAACGATCTATGGTTCTACGATCCGTCGAGCCAGGCGAGCGTGCGCATCTCGCCGCAGCAGCGTCTGTTGGGGCAGGCGGCGAACGGCGATGTCGTCACCGTGAACTGGGCGAAAGACTACGCGCCGACGCTCGCGGGCGAGGAGGACGTGACCGACGGCGATCGCCAGTCGCGGCACTGCTACAAGCTCGCGCTGACCGCGCGCGCACCCGACGTGACCTATCACGCGATCGACCTGTGGCTCGACGCGAGCAACGCGCGTCCGGTCAAGGCGCGCTTCTATACGGAAAGCGGCGCGCTCCTCAAAGTCGCCTACTACCGCAAGTTCCAGCCAGAACTCGGCGCCGAGCGGCCGACCGAAACCGTCATCATCGATGGCCTCGATCCCAACTGGGTGACGGTGATGCGCTACTCGAACTACGCGTGGCGCGACGTGCCGGACGCGTGGTTGCAACGCGCGTATCTCGCGCGCTTCAAACCCGAATGAACGAAGGCGATGAACAATCGGCTGGTCTCGATGATCGTCGCGGCGGGGGTGAGCATGGGGGCGGCGGGTCACGCGCTTGCAGCCAGTGACACAGCCAGTGACACAGCCAGTGACACAACCGGTAACACGGCCGGTAACACGGCCGATAACACAGCCAGTGACACGGCCGGCGGCGCGGATGGCCCGCGGCTCGCCGCGAGCGACGAAGGCGCGTTGCAGCTCGCCGATACGGCGAACGCCACACCGTCGGCGCGCAGCAATTGGCAGCGCTCGTTTGAATTCGCGGTCGGCAACTACACCGCGGCCAACCAGACCGGCAGCGTCTTGCTCAACGACAACCTGCGCGTCTCGTCGTCGCTCGCCTACGACGGCGCGCTCGCACCGGGCTGGCGCGCCGTGTTCTCGAACCAGTTCGACGCCGGGTGGCGCGGCGGCACCGGTCAATACAACGCAGTCGATACGCTGAAGCAGGCGTATTTGAGCTGGCGTCCGACTACCTCGACGATCCTCGACGCGGGTCGTATCAACTTGCGCGAAGGCGTCGCATCGGGCTTCAATCCGACCGATTACTTCAAGTCAGGGGCGCTGCGCGCGGTCACGTCGATCGACCCGGAGAGCCTGCGCGAAAACCGCTTGG
>DATGHJ010000584.1:0-3481 GCA_035308085.1 Trinickia sp.
GCGGACGAGACGCAGCAAGGCGAACCTGGAACGCCTGACGCTGCCGATTCGACACCGGCGCAAGCAGCACAGACGGCACAAGCAGCACAGGCGGAGCGCGCAGCATCGTCGGCACCGGCGGCCCACACCGCTGCGCCCGCTCAAGCCGCTGCCACACACGGACTGTTCAACGCCCCGGCGACGACAGCGACTACGCCGGCGCCAGCCGCGGCTGCACCCGCAGCAGCGAGCAGCGCACCGGCGGCAAGCGTGGCAACCACCACGGCGGCAAGCGCCGAACAGGATCGCAAGGCGGCACGGCCGGCCGCGGCAGCAGGCGGCGCGGAAGGCAGCTCGATTCGCGTTGGCGTTGAGAAGGTCGATCAGCTGATCAACCTGGTGGGCGAGCTGGTGATCACGCAGGCGATGTTGGCCGAAACCACCAGCACGTTCGATCCGGCGCTGCACGACCGGCTCTTCAACGGCATGGCGCAGCTCGAGCGCAACGCGCGCGATCTGCAGGAAGCGGTGATGTCGATCCGCATGATGCCGATGGACTACGTGTTCCGCCGTTTCCCGCGGCTCGTGCGCGATCTTGCCGCGAAGCTCGGCAAGGAAGTCGAGCTCGTCACGTTCGGTCAAGCCACTGAACTCGACAAGAGCCTCATCGAACGCATCATCGATCCGCTTACCCACCTCGTGCGCAACAGCCTCGACCACGGCATCGAAACCGTCGAGAAGCGCCGCGCCGCGGGCAAGGATTCGACCGGCCAGCTCGTGCTTTCCGCCGCGCATCACGGCGGCAACATCGTGATCGAGGTCAGCGACGACGGCGCCGGCTTGAACCGCGAAAAGATTCTCGCGAAGGCGGCGAAGCAGGGCATGCAGGTCAGCGAGTCGATGACCGACGAGGAAGTCTGGAACCTGATCTTCCTGCCGGGCTTCTCGACCGCCGAGCAAGTGACCGACGTATCGGGCCGCGGCGTCGGCATGGACGTCGTCAAGCGCAACATCCAGTCGATGGGCGGCCACGTCGAGATCCAGTCGCAAGCGGGCAAGGGCAGCACCACGCGCATCGTCCTGCCGCTCACGCTCGCGATTCTCGACGGCATGTCGGTGAAGGTCGGCAGCGAGATCTTCATCCTGCCGCTGAACTTCGTGATGGAGTCGCTGCAGCCCAACGCCGAAGACATCTACACCGTTGCCAACGGCGAGCGTGTCGTGCGCGTGCGCGGGGAGTATCTGCCGCTCGTCGCGCTGCACGAAGTGTTCTGCGTCGACGACGCGCGCACCGAACCGACGCAGGGCATCGTCACGATCATGCAGACCGAGGGCCGGCGCTTCGCGATGCTGATCGACGAGCTCGTCGGCCAGCAGCAGGTCGTCGTGAAGAACCTCGAAACGAACTACCGCAAGGTGCACGGCATTTCAGCCGCGACCATTCTCGGCGACGGCAGCGTCGCGCTGATCGTGGACGTGGCGGCATTGTTTCGCGAGTCCCGTGCCTCGCACGGCGCGATGAGCTTTTAGTCATTCATTTTTCGCAATTCCCAACCGCTTGGGGGCTAACGTGGCAGAAGTCCAATCCAACCAATCGACCGGCGCCGCCGGCCGCCGCGATGCGCTGCAAGGCGACGCAGCCGGGCAGGAGTTCCTCGTCTTCACGCTCGGCGCGGAAGAGTACGGCATCGACATCCTCAAAGTGCAGGAGATCCGCGGCTACGACAGCGTGACGCGCATCGCCAACGCGCCCGACTTCATCAAGGGCGTGATCAACCTGCGCGGAATCATCGTGCCGATCGTCGACATGCGCATCAAGTTCCACTTGGGCCGCGTCGAGTACGACCATCAGACCGTCGTGATCATCCTGAACATCGCGCATCGCGTGGTCGGGATGGTGGTGGACGGCGTGTCCGACGTGCTCACGCTCACCGTCGACCAGATCATGCCGGCCCCCGAATTCGGCGCGACGCTCACGGCCGAGTACCTGACGGGCCTCGGCACCGTCGACGGCCGCATGCTGATCCTGATGGACATCGAAAAACTGATGAGCAGCAAGGAGATGGCGCTGATCGAGAACCTCGCGCGCTGATCCGATACCTACGGCGCAACGTTCCGGCACCCAGCCTTTTCCACGCATTCCCGGCCCACGGAGACATTCACGATGCTGCACAACTGGTCGATCCGCACGACGCTGACCGCGATAGGCGTGGTGCTTCTTGCGCTGACCGTCGCTGTCGGCGCACTCGGTCTGTCGGCGCTCGGCGGCGCGAGCCACTCGCTCGAGACGCTCGCGCGCGGCGATCTGCCCGCGATCCATTCGCTCGACGATGCCGGTTCCTACCTGCTGCGCTCGCGCGTGGCGCTCGACCGCTTCCGCGCGCTGACCGAGGCGAACAACGCCGATGAAGCGAAGAAGGTGCTCGACCGCGCGCAGGAGCTGCTCGCCCTGTCGAACACGGCGTGGCAGGCTTACCAGGACGCACCCAAGGTCGACATGGACGGCGCGCTGCTCGACGACCTGAGCGCGAAGCACGCGAGCCTCCTTCACGACGGCGTCGAGCCGGAATTCGCGGCGGCGCGCGCGGGCGATTTGGCCGGCTACCACGCGATCGCCGACACCAAGATCAGCCCGATGTTCGTCGCCTTCGACCAGGCCGCGGCGCTCGTCATCAAGGCGCGCCAGCAGCACGCCGAAGCGCTGCACGCGCGCTCGCAATCGCACATCTCGCTGATGAGCATGCTGATCATCGCGGTGACGGCGGTTGCGCTCGTGCTCGTCGTGCTGATCCGCTTCGCGATGCGCGGCCTCATCGTGCAGCCGCTGCAGGATGCGATCGAGCACTTCGACCGCGTCGCCGCGGGCGATCTCACGCATCCGGTGCTCGTGTTCAGCAAGAACGAGATCGGCCATCTGTTCGGCGGCATCAAGCGCATGCAGGACAGCGTCAGCGACATGGTGAAGGCCGTGCACGGCGGGACCGAATCGATCGACGTCGGCGCGCGCGAGATCGCGGTCGGCAACACGGATCTGTCGCAGCGCACCGAGCAGCAGGCGGCGTCGCTGCAGGAAACCGCGGCGAGCATGGAGCAGCTGACGGGCACCGTGCGCCAGAACGCCGAGAACGCGCGGCAGGCGAGCCAGCTGGCCGTCAACGCGTCCGATATCGCGATGCGCGGCGGCGAAGTGGTGAGCCAGGTCGTCGAGACGATGCAGGACATCGCGACGAGCTCGAACAAGGTCGTCGACATCATCGGCGTGATCGAAGGGATCGCGTTCCAGACCAATATCCTCGCGCTGAACGCGGCCGTCGAAGCGGCGCGCGCGGGCGAGGCGGGCCGCTCCTTCGCCGTGGTCGCGACGGAAGTGCGCAATCTCGCGCAGCGCTGCGCGGCGTCGGCGAAGGAAATCGAGGGCGTGGTGGCGACGAGCGTCGCGCAGATCGAAGAGGGCACGAGCCTCGTCACGCGCACGACGAGCCAGATGCGTGCAATCGACGAA
>DATGHJ010000585.1:0-6898 GCA_035308085.1 Trinickia sp.
GGAGGTGTCCGATATCGACAAGGAGATGCGCGCCGGCAGCCTGAAAGCGCTCGAGCCAGGCTCGTTCGGCATCGTGCTCGGCGCGGATCTGGCCGCGAGCCTCGGCGTGACGGTCGACGATAAAGTCACGCTCGTCGCGCCCGAGGGCACCATCACGCCGGCCGGCATGCTGCCGCGCTTGAAGCAGTTCACCGTGGTCGGCGTGTTCGAATCCGGCCACTACGAATACGACAGCACGCTCGCGCTGATCAACATCCGCGATGCCGAGGCCCTTTTCCGACTGCCTGCGCCGACCGGCGTGCGGCTACGTCTCAAGGACATGCAAAAGGCGCCAGAGGTCGCGCGGGAGCTCACGCATCAACTGTCGGGCGATCTCTACATCCGCGACTGGACGCAGCAGAACAAGACATGGTTCTCGGCGGTGCAGATCGAAAAGCGGATGATGTTCATCATCCTCACGCTGATCATCGCGGTGGCCGCGTTCAATCTCGTGTCGTCGCTCGTGATGACCGTCACCAACAAGCAGGCCGATATCGCGATCCTGCGCACGCTCGGCGCGCAGCCCGGGTCGATCATGAAGATCTTCGTCGTGCAGGGTGTCACGATCGGCTTTGTCGGCACGGCGACGGGCGTCGCGCTCGGCTGCCTGATCGCATGGAGCATTCCTTGGCTCGTGCCGATGATCGAGCACCTGTTCCACGTGCAGTTCCTGCCGCCGTCGGTGTACTTCATCAGCGAGCTGCCGTCCGAGCTCGTGCCGGGGGATGTCGTGAAGATCGGCATTATTGCGTTCGTACTGTCGGCGTTGGCGACGCTCTATCCGAGCTGGCGCGGCGCGAAGGTGCGTCCGGCGGAGGCGCTGCGCTATGAATGAGCAAGTCATCGAACAACCCATGACGGGCGCTACGGCTTTGGACAAGAATTCAAGCGATTACGTGCTCGAGGCGAGCGGCATTTCGAAAGCGTTCGTTCAGGGCGGGCTCAACGTGCCGGTGCTGAACAATGCGCAGCTTTCGGTGCGGCGCGGCGAGAAGCTCGCGATCGTCGGCGCTTCCGGTTCGGGCAAGAGCACGCTGCTGCACGTGCTGGGCGGACTCGACGAGCCGACCGCGGGGCAGGTCTCGCTGCTCGGCAAGCCGTTCACGAAGCTCGCCGAGCGCGAGCGCAACGAGTTGCGCAACCGCGCGCTCGGCTTCGTCTATCAGTTCCACCATCTGCTGCCGGAATTCAGCGCGCTCGATAACGTGGCGATGCCGCTGCGCATCCGGCGCATGCCGACGGAAGTTGCGCGCCGCGACGCCTTGGCGACGCTCGAGCGCGTCGGCCTCGCGCATCGCGCGAAGCATCGGCCGGGCGAGCTGTCGGGAGGGGAGCGCCAACGCGTCGCGATTGCGCGCGCGCTCGTTACGAAGCCCGCCTGCGTGCTCGCCGACGAGCCGACCGGCAACCTCGACGGCAGCACCGCTGATTCGGTTTTCAACCTGATGCTCGAGCTGTCGGAGACGTTCGAAACGAGCTTCGTGATCGTCACGCACGATACGGACCTCGCCGCGCGCTGCGATCGCATTGTGCGTTTGCGCGACGGCGTGTTGCACGAAGAGCCGTCGGTTCCCGTTTGACGCCTTGAACGCGCCGGCGCGCGATATTCACCTCACTATGTGGATCGACACGCACTGCCATCTCGATGCCTCCGAGTTCGACGCGGATCGCGACGAGGTGGTGCGCGCGGCGCATGGCGCAGGCGTATCGCGGGTCGTGATTCCGAGCGTCGGGCGCGGCAACTTCGAGACCGTGCGGGAGTTGGCGCAGCGCGTCCCGGGTGCGGCCTACGCGCTCGGCATCCATCCGCTCTACACACCGCGCGCGGTCGATGCCGATCTCGACGTCTTGCGCATGGAGATCGAAGCAAGTCTGGCTGATCCGCGCTTTGTCGGCATCGGCGAGATCGGCCTTGACTACTTCGTGCCGGGGCTCGACGACGCAAGGCAGCAGTTCTTCTACAACGAGCAATTGAAGCTCGCGCGCGAATTCGATTTGCCGGTGATCTGCCATGTGCGCAAGTCGCAGGACCAAGTGTTGAAGGGCCTGCGCCGGCATGCGGTGAGCCGCGGTATCGCGCATGCGTTCAATGGAAGTTTTCAGCAGGCTCAGGCGTTCATCGATCAAGGCATGCATCTGGGCTTTGGCGGAAACGTCACGTTTGAACGCGCGCTGCAGATACGTCGCTTGGCGCAGCAGTTGCCGCTCGAAGCCATCGTGCTCGAGACCGATGCGCCCGATATCCCGCCTGCATGGTGCTATAAAGGGCGCAACACGCCCGAGCAGATGGCGCGCATCGGCGCTGTGCTTGCCGAGCTGCGCGGCATCGATGAAAAGGCGCTTGCGCTAGGCACAATGGCTAACGCGCGCGCTGCGCTGCCGCGGCTCGCGCTTTCGTCCGCATAATCGTTCCTTGTGGTTCGCGCTGCGCCGAACACGTGCGCGGCATCTCATCGATTGCTCGTGCTCGACGCGGCGCCTTTCGAACGGAGGGCGGATGCGGGCGGTCCTGTACGGATTTGCGTTGGGCGTTTACGGTTTGCAGCAGCGGCCGGCATTGCCCGGTGCGTTGCAATGGAGCGTGAGCGCGGTGTTGTTTGCCGTGGCCGTTGCGTTTGCGGGATGGGCGTTCAGGCGCGAGGCGCGTTGGCTTCGTCGAGCGGGGTTCTGCGCCGCCGTTGTTGGCGCTGCGCTTGTCGGCTTCGGCTATGCCGCGTTGCGCGCCGAGGTGCGTTTGCGTGATGCGCTGCCGGTGTCGTGGGAGAGGCGCGATATCGAGTTGACCGGTCATATCCGCGGCTTGCCTGTGCGCGACGCAAACGGTGTGCGATTTCTGTTCGCTGTCGATACCGATGAAGCGCGCCGCGCCACCGGTATTTCCCATTTCCCTCCGACGATTCAACTGACATGGATCAACCGCGCTCGCGCGCCGGACGCGCTGCCATTGCTCGTCCCCGGCGACCGCTGGCGTCTGATCGTGCGCTTGAAGCGGCCGCACGGCAACGCGAACTTCGGCGTGCGCGATCCGGAAGCCGCGCTGCTTGCGCGCAACGTGCGCGCGACGGGGTATGTCTCGGCGGCAGCCGGTGCGCGGCGCTTGCCGGGCAGGGCGAGCGGTGTGGGCCTGACGATCGATCGCTGGCGCTTTGCGCTGCGTGCGCGAATCGACACGGTGCTCACCGAGGTGCCGCATCGCGGCATCGTGACCGCGCTCGCAGTCGGCGCACAGGATGCCGTCAGCGCCGAGGACTGGCTGCTGATGCGCAGCACGGGCACGAGTCATCTGATTGCGATTTCGGGTTTGCACATCGGCCTGGTCGCGGGGCTGTGCGGGGCGCTGGCGGGATGGTTGTGGCGACGCTCGTGTTTTCTCGCGCGCCTGACCCGGCGTGACTGGCCGCTCCTCGTGCCCGCGCAAATCGTGGCGGCGCTGGCAGGCGCGGCAGTTGCCGCGCTGTATGCCGCGCTTGCCGGTTTCAACGTGCCCGCGCAGCGTGCGCTGTGGATGCTGACCGTGGTGAGCATCGCGTTTGCGGGCGGGCGCAGCGTGGCGCCGTCGCTGGTGCTTGCGTGGGCGTTGGCACTGGTGCTGCTCGCCGATCCTTGGGCGGTGATCACGCCCGGATTCTGGCTGTCGTTTTGCGCGGTAGCGGCGATCCTTGTCGTCGTACACGGACATCTGCGCGTGCGAGCGGAACCGCAGTGGGAAGACGACGAACCTCCGCCGTCGCGCGTATCGCGAGTGCTTGCCGTCGCGCGCCGCCGACTGACGCGCTGGCGCGAATCGCTGCTGAGCTCCGCACGCGTTCAATATGCGGTGACGCTAGGGCTCGCGCCGCTCACCGCCTATTGGTTTTCGCAGATTCCGCTGATCGGCCCGTTCGCTAACGCATTCGCGATTCCATGGGTGAGCGTGCTCGTCACGCCGGCCGTGCTGGCGGGCGTGGCCTTGCCCGCACCGTTCGACGCATGGGCGTTTCGCGCCGCGCACGCGCTCCTCGAAGCGCTGGTGGCTGCGCTGCAGGTGCTGTCGGGCCCGTCCTGGGCCATATGGCGCTTGCCGCAGCCGGACGCATGGGCGCTTGCCGCCGCCGCGGCCGGCGTCGTCTGGTGCCTGATGCCGCGCGGCTGGCCGCTGCGCTGGGCCGCGCCGTTGACGTGGTTGCCGCTCCTCATGCCGCCGCCCGCCGGGCCCGCCGCGGGCACGTTCCGCGTAACCGCGCTCGACGTCGGCCAAGGGGCGTCGATCCTGATCGAAACAGCGCACCACACGCTCTTGTTCGACACCGGTCCCGGTCCCGAATCGACGCACGCGGGCGAGCGGATCGTCGTGCCGTTCCTCCACGCGAACGGCGTGCGCTCGCTCGATACGCTCGTGATCAGCCACGCGGATTCCGATCACGCCGGCGGCGCGGATGCCGTGCTGCAAGCGATCCCCGTCCGCCAACTGCTCGCTGGCCTGCCGCCGTCGAATCGCCTATGGGGCGCGGCGAGCAGGACGGGCGCGGATACGCTGCGCTGCGCGGCCGATCAGCGCTGGCAATGGGACGGTGTCGAATTCACGATGCTTTGGCCCGGTGCGGGGCCGCTCCCGAGCGTGTCGAACGCGCAGTCGTGCGTGCTGCGCGTCTTGGCTCCCGGCATGTCGGCGCTGCTGACCGGCGACATCGACGCGCCATCCGAGCGCGTGCTGGTGGCCCGTGCAAGGGACGCACTGCGCGCGCAGGTGCTCGTCGTGCCGCACCACGGCAGCAAGAGCTCGTCGACCGAACCGTTCCTCGACTCTATTGATCCGCTGATTGCGGTATTTCAGGTAGGCTATCTCAATCGTTTTCACCATCCGAATCCAAGCGTGTGGGCGCGCTACGCGGCGCGCGGCATCGAGCTGACCCGCAGCGATCGCGACGGGGCGGTGCGCATCGATTCGAAAGGCGGCGCACTCGTGCTCGAACGCTACCGCGAGACGCATCGCCGCTACTGGATGGATTGACGAGCCAAATAGAAAGATCTGACACGAAAATCGACACTAAGACCAAGACCGCACTTGCGCGCGCACGACACCCGCGCAGACAACCATCAGGAGGCAGCGGCGCGTGAAAAACATCATTCATTTCTCGCACGCGAACGGCTTTCCCGCGTCCACCTACCGCACGATCTTTGCGGAGCTCGCCGACGACTACGAACTGCGCTATATCGAGCGCATCGGTCATGATGCGCGCTACCCCGTGACGAGCGACTGGCCGCACCTTGTCGAGCAGCTGCTCGAAGACATCGATCGCACCTATCAGCACCCGGTGTGGCTCGTCGGCCATTCGCTCGGCGGGTATCTCTCGCTGATGGCCGCGCTGAAAAGGCCGCAGTGGGTGCGCGGCGTCGTGATGCTCGATTCGCCGGTGATAGCGGGCTGGCGCGCGAACGCGCTGCGCTTCACGCAATGGACGGGGCTCGACGAGCGGCTCTCGCCCGCGGCCGCGACGCGCACGCGCCGCACCCATTGGGCGAGCCGCGAGGAGGCGTGGCGACATTTCCACTCGAAGCCGGCGTTCGCGCGCTGGGACGAGCGCGTGCTGTCCGACTACATCGACTTCGGCATCCCGCAGACCGCCGCGGACGGCACCCGCACGCTCGCGTTCGACCGGCAGGTTGAATACGTGATCTACCGGACGCTGCCGCGCACGCTCGGCGCCCGGCTTGCGCACGGCGCGCCGGTACCGGTCGCGTTCATCGCCGGCAAGCACTCGAAGGAAATCCGTCAGGTCGGTCTCGACGCCACGCGGCGCGTGACGGGCGGGCACATCGAATGGCTCGACGGCAGCCACTTGTTCCCGATGGAAAAGCCGCTCGAAACGGCGCGTGCGCTGCAACGGGCGCTGCACGAATTGCAAGCGCGCGAACAGAGCGCGGCGTGATTGAACGTCGACGCGGGAACGTTGCGGCTAACGTCGGGCATTCGCGGCGCGCGAGGGGGAGCAAAGGGGAGGCAAAGCGAATATTCGCGCCCGTCGGTCACGATTGCGTCACATGTGCCGTGTCGGTTTAAAGACTACCCGGGCGCGCACGAATTGTTGCCCGACTTCGTGCTGATCGCCCGCCATTCGCTGGGTTGGAGCCCGCCTATAAGGTATAATCCGCTTTTCCCGCGAGCATCCAGCGATGACCAAATATGTTTTTGTCACCGGCGGCGTAGTGTCTTCCCTCGGCAAGGGTATTGCCGCCGCCTCTCTCGCCGCGATCCTCGAATCGCGCGGTCTCAAAGTCACCCTCCTCAAGCTCGATCCCTACATCAACGTCGACCCCGGCACGATGAGCCCGTTTCAACACGGCGAAGTGTTCGTGACGGAAGACGGCGCTGAAACGGACCTCGACCTCGGCCACTACGAACGCTTCATCAGCACGAAGATGCGCAAGGCCAACAACTTCACGACCGGCCAGATTTACGAATCGGTAATCCGCAAGGAACGCCGCGGCGATTATCTGGGCAAGACCGTGCAGGTGATTCCGCACATCACGAATGAAATCCAGGCGTTCGTCGAGCGCGGCGCCGCGTCGGCGACGTGCGGCGAGCCGGATGTCGCGATCGTGGAAGTGGGCGGCACGGTGGGCGACATCGAATCGCTGCCGTTCCTCGAGGCCGCGCGTCAGATGAGTCTGCGTATGGGCCGCAACAGCGCGTGCTTCGTGCACCTCACGCTGGTGCCTTGGGTCGCCACCGCAGGCGAGCTGAAAACCAAGCCTACTCAGCACAGCGTGCAGAAGCTGCGTGAAATCGGTATCTCACCGCACGTGCTGCTGTGCCGCGCCGATCGCCGCATTCCGGACGACGAGCGCGCAAAGATCTCGATGTTCTCGAACGTGCCCG
>DATGHJ010000586.1:0-2877 GCA_035308085.1 Trinickia sp.
GCGGTCGACCTTCACGGTCGACCGCCGCGGCCTTGCGTTTGGACAGGCACCCCCCGCGGGCTCCCCGAACTTTCGCGCACTATGCTAGCACCAGAACGATCGGCCGAGCTGCTCGAAGCCGAGCAGATGATCCTGGACACAGTCCGCAAGCTCGTGCGCGACAAGGTCGCACCGCGCGCAGCCGAGATCGACGCTACGGGCACGTATCCGAAAGACATCCGCGATCTCTTCGCGCAGAACGATCTCTTCGGCGTGCCCTTCCCCGAAGAGTATGGCGGGCTCGGCAGCTTCCTCATCTACGTCAAGGTCGTCGAAGAGGTCGCGAAAGCATGCGCCTCGTCCGCCCTCATCATCGCCGTGCAGGAGCTCGGCGCGCTGCCGATTATGATCGCCGGCGACGCCGAACAAAAAAGGAAATATCTGCCGAAGATGGCGACCGGCGAATGGATGACGTCCTACGCCCTAACCGAGCCGACGTCCGGCTCTGACGCCGCTAATATGCGAACGATGGCGGTGCGCGACGGAGACCACTACGTGCTGAACGGCACCAAAGTGTTCATCACCAACGTCGCGGTAGCGGACATCTGCATCGTCTTCGCGATGACGAACAAAGATCTCGGCCCGAAAGGCGTCTCGGCATTCATCTGCCACACCGATGATCCGGGCTTCAAACTCGGCAAAGTCGAGAACAAGATGGGCATCAAAGGATCGCCCACGAACGAAGTCGTGCTCGAGAACTGCCGTATCCCGGCAGACCGGCTGCTCGGCGCAGAAGGCGAAGGCTTCAAGATCGCGATGAAGACTCTGGACAAGTCACGCCCGGGCGTGGCCGCCCAAGGCCTCGGCATCGCTCAAGGCGCGCTTGACTTTTCCGCCCAGTACCTCAAGGATCGTGTTGCGTTCGGCAAGCCGCTCGCGAAGCAACAAGGCCTGCAGTGGATGATCGCCGACATGGATCTCGAGGTGCAATCCGCGCGCCTGCTTTTGTATGAAGCCGCGCGCAAGTGCGACGAAGGCGCAGACGACGTCACCTATTGGGGAGCGCTCTGCAAGCTCAAGTGCGGCGATGTGGCCATGAAGGTGTCGACCGACGCCGTGCAGCTGCTCGGCGGGTACGGATATATGACGGAGTACCCGGTCGAGCGCATGATGCGCGATGCGAAGATCACGCAGATCTATGAAGGCACGCAGCAGATCCAGCGCATCGTGATCGCGCGCCAGATCCTGGGCAAGTAGCGCCGAGCTGCGCTCGGCGTGCTACACGCAAACGCCGAGCTGCAAGGCCGCGGCGGTCGACCATGAAGGTCGACCGCTACATTTGCGTCTTCATGCAACTCGGCGTGCTACATTGCGCCAACGGTCACGCCTGCGCCGAGGGCTGAGAAGTATGTGGCCTCCGGGTGGTGGACGACGATCGCGACGGTCGACTGCTCCGGCACAAGCGCGAAACCTTCGGTCATCTCGAGGCCGATCGTCTCACACGTCATGAAGCCGAAGAAGATCGCATGGTCCTCGACATTCGGGCACGCCGGATATCCCCACGAGTACCGTTTGCCCTGACCGGGTACCAGCCCGAGCTCGCGTCGAATCCGCCGGTGCACGAGTTCGGCGAGGCCTTCAGCGGCCTCGACCGCCAACCCGTGCTCGAATAGCGCCTCCGAGAATTCGCCGCGGTCTTGCAGACCGGTGTAACGTGCTGACGCTTCCGATCCGACGGTGACGGCTTGGAATGCGACGACGTCGCGGCGCTCGCTGTCGATCGGCGCGAAATAATCCGCAATGCACAGATACGGTGCATCGGGCTGACGCGGGAACGCGAAGCGCGCGAGTTCCTCGGTCGCATCGTTCGGCCGGAACACGACCAGGTCGCCCCCGTCGGAAGCCGCGGGGTAATATCCGTAGAGCGCGCGCGGCGTTAACCAACCGGTGGCGATGGCCTCGCGCTTCATGCGGTCCAAACGCGGGCGAAAATCGTCGTGCAACAGCCGCCGCCACTCGTCGCCTTTCGTGCTCTTCGCGCCCCATTGCAGGCGATAGAGCGAGCGCACGTCCATGCTGCGGAAGACCTCGTCGACCTTGATGTCCAGCATTTCGCGCGGGCCCCAAAACGGCGGCCGCGGGATGGGCACCCCGCGAGCGACGTTCGATCGACGAGGTGTTTCGCCGTTCGTGGTCACGGTTGACGCCCGCTGCGCGCGGCGCGCCACGGCTGCTCGCGCGTCGGCTTCGGTTTGCGCGCGCAAGCGCTCGCGCTCGGCCGGCTCGCGCAGGCGGTCCATCAGCGCAAGACCCTCGAAGGCGTCTTTAGCATAGAACACCCCGGGATCGTAGTAGGTGTCGCCTTCGACGAACCCGATGCGCGACACGTACGCGCGATTGATGGCCGCGCCGCCGACGATGACCGGGAAGCGCAGCCCCGCGCGATGCAGCTCCTGCACGCACAGCGGCATCTGCTTCGACGTCGACACGAGCAGCGCCGAGAGCCCGATGGCGTCGGCGTGCACTTGCGTCGCTTTCTCGATGATCGCGTGCAACGGCACTTGCTTGCCCAGGTCGTGCACGGTGTAGCCGTTGTTCGCCAGGATCGTATGCACCAAGTTCTTGCCGATGTCGTGCACGTCGCCGAATACGGTGGCTAACACCACCACGCCCTTGGTGCGCGCGTCGTCTTTTTCGAGGAACTGCTCGAGGTGCGCGACGGCCTTCTTCATCACCTCGGCCGACTGCAGCACGAAGGGCAAGATGAGCTCTCCGGCGCCGAACCGGTCGCCGACGTCCTTCATCGCGCCCAGCAGACAGCCGTTGAGCAGTTCGACGGGCGTCTGCGTTTTCAGGGCCTCGTCGAGCAGCGCTTCGATCCCCTCTTTCTTGCGATGC
>DATGHJ010000587.1:0-5740 GCA_035308085.1 Trinickia sp.
AAGCGCTCGCAGTCGAAGTCGTCGATTGCTTCTGCGGGATTCTCGGCACGTTTGCCGGCAATATCGCAGTGACGCTCGGCGCGCTCGGCGGCATCTACATCGGCGGCGGCGTCGTGCCGCGGCTCGGCGAAGTCTTCGCGCGTTCGCCGTTCCGCGAACGCTTCGAGGCGAAGGGCCGCTTCCAGCCCTATCTCGCCAATGTGCCGACCTACGTGATCACCGCCGAATATCCGGCGTTCCTCGGCGTCTCGGCGATCCTGGCGGAGCAGCTGTCGAATCGTTCGGGCGCGGGCTCGTCGGCCGTGTTCGAGCGCATCCGCCAGATGCGCGATGCGCTCACGCCGGCCGAGCGCCGCGTTGCGGACCTCGCGCTCAATCACCCGCGCTCCATCATCAACGATCCGATCGTCGACATCGCGCGCAAGGCCGACGTGAGCCAGCCGACCGTGATCCGCTTCTGCCGCTCGCTCGGCTGCCAGGGGCTCTCCGACTTCAAACTCAAACTCGCGACAGGCCTCACGGGTACGATCCCGGTGAGCCACAGCCAGGTGCATCTGGGCGACGCCGCGACCGACTTCGGCGCGAAAGTGCTCGACAACACCGTGTCGGCGATCCTGCAGTTGCGCGAGCACTTGAACTTCGAAAACGTCGAGCGCGCGATCGACCTCCTGAACGGCGCGCGGCGCATCGAATTCTACGGCCTCGGCAACTCCAACATCGTCGCGCAGGACGCGCACTACAAGTTCTTCCGCTTCGGCATCCCCACGATCGCCTACGGCGATCTGTACATGCAGGCGGCGTCGGCGGCGCTGCTGGGCAAGGGCGACGTGATCGTCGCGGTGTCGAAGTCGGGCCGTGCGCCCGAACTGCTGCGCGTGCTCGACGTCGCGATGCAAGCGGGCGCGCAAGTGATCGCGATCACATCGAGCAACACACCGCTCGCGAAACGCGCAACCGTGGCGCTCGAAACCGATCACATCGAGATCCGCGAATCGCAGCTGTCGATGATTTCGCGGATCCTGCACCTCTTGATGATCGACATCCTCGCGGTGGGCGTCGCGATCCGGCGCGCCGTGCCGAGCACGGAGATGACCGAAACGGTGGCGAAGGCGCGCTCGGAAAGCACCGACGATGCAGTCGCGGTGCTCGATTGGCTCAGTCATGGCGCGGCGTCGTCGGCGGCGGATTGATAGGCGCACCCGGGCGCCGTCCGCCTTCGCGAAAACCCTCACCGCGCTTTCCCTCATTCTGAAAAAAAGGGGCACGTGGTTTCATTGAGTCTGCTGGCGAGTTAGCGACGCGCCAGCTTTCATCTAAGAGCTCGACCCGCCCCGTGACAACGGCGCGGGTCTTTTTTTGTCCCGTGCAAAACTGCCCGTCGGAACCTTGCGCGAGATCTCGAAAGAATTCACCGCCTCTTCGATCGACCCGCTACGCATCGGCGAGCGACTTATTAAGCGCCCTCTTCATTTCCTATTTTTTCAGCGCATTTACAACGGTCGCTGGCTTCGCGGGCGGCGTTGTCAAAAAGTCACAGTCCGATCGAATTTAAGCAAACGCTTTCATTGAAATCCGCATGCAGCCTAGGTTCTGCCAAATCAAGTTTTGCAACACGTTATTGCGAATTCCGCAACAACTTGGAACAACTAGTGTTTCTACCTATGAGTCGGTGAGTTCAAGACCCCTAGTATCCGAGCGTTCCCTGAAAACCGCGGCGGGGACCGGGTCGTTCAGTAGGCGTGCGTATCCGCTGCAAACCTTCACCCCACCAGGGTGCTCACAACTTGCAATCCGTCTCGGAGACCACTTAATGAAGAAATCACTCATCGCTCTCGCAGTGACGGGTGCCGTTTCAGTACCGGCATTCGCGCAGAACAGCGTCACGCTTTACGGCATCATCGACGTGGGCATCACGTACGTGAACAACACCGGCGGCCACTCGCAATGGCAAGAGCAAAGCGGCATTCTGCAGGGCAGCCGCTGGGGCTTGAAGGGCGTCGAGGATCTGGGCGGCGGCACGAAGGCCATCTTCCAATTGGAAAACGGCTTCAACGTGGCCAACGGCAAGCTCGGCCAAGGTTCCCGTGAGTTCGGCCGTCAAGCCTACGTCGGCCTGACGAACGACAGCTACGGTACGTTGACCTTGGGCCGCCAATACGACCCGGTCGTCGACAACGCACAGCCGACGACGTTCAATGGTCAATGGGGCGCCCTGTTCTCGCACCCGGCCGATATCGACAACACCGACAACGGCTTCCGTATCAACAACGCCGTCAAGTATGTCTCGCCGCGCTTCTACGGCCTGCAAGCTGAAGGCATGTACGCGTTCGGCGGCCAAGCTGGTCAATTCAGCAACGACAGCACGGTCGGCGCCGGCTTGAACTACACGAACGGCGGCCTGTACGTCGGCGCTGGCTACTTCTTCGCGAAGAATCCGCAAGCCCAATTCAACGACGGCAACTTCGCGAGCGCGAATCAGAATCCGAATACCGTCACGGCAAGCTCGGGTATTTGGGGGCTCGTCGGCATTCCGGCCAACATGCAATCCGTCAGTGCGGGTGCTTCGTACGTTCTGGGACCGGTGCAGTTCGGCGGCAACTTCTCGAACGTTCGCTTCGAAGACGCCAACGGCGTGGCGGGCAACACCGTGTGGTTCAACAGCTTCGAACTCTGGGGCAACTACCACCTGACGCCGGCAACCACGCTGGGCGCCGGCTATACGTTCACGGACGGCAAGGTCGACGCCACGGGCAAGAAGCCGAAGTACGGCCAGCTCAACGCAATCGCCGACTACGCGCTGTCGAAGCGTACCGACGTCTACGTGATGGGTATCTACCAGCACGCGATGAGCGGTGGCGTCACGGCCGACATCTACGGACCGCTGTTCGGCGGTGGCGCGAGCACGACGCCCAACCAGGTCGCCGCCCGCGTCGGTATCCGCCACAAGTTCTAAAAGCAGCATCTGTTCGGCAAGATCCGGCGGCGCACGCGTTTGCCGGGTCCTGTTCCGATTGCAAAAGCCCCGCATTGCGCGGGGCTTTTTTTCTTTATTGCATGCGACGAGAAGCGAAAACTTCGCTCCCGCTCAACGCGCGACTATGCATCCGCCGCTGGTTTCGCCGCGCCCATCGTCCGCACCGGCCACCCATGCCAGCGCACGACGAGCACCCGTCCGACGAAGCAAAGCGCGCCCGTCACCGCGATCGTGGTCCCCATGCCCCTCGGCGAGCCGTCATGAAACGCGCCGACCGCGATGCTCGCGAGCGCGCCGAGCGCGAGCTGCATCGCACCGAACACCGCCGCGGCAGCGCCCGCGTTGTGCGGATAGCGATGCATCAAATCGGTCGTGCAGTTGGCCGACAAGAGCCCCACGACGGCCACCACGAAGAACAGGCACACCACGATCGACCACAGCCCGCCCCACCCCGTCAGGCACGCGAGCGCGACCGCAAACGACGCGACGCAACTGACGAGCGCCGCCGCCTTGATGATCGCGAGCGACCCGAAGCGGCCAATCAGACGCGTATTCAGGAAGTTCGCGAGCATGATGCCGACCACGTTCAAGCCGAACAGAAAGCCGTAGTGCTGCGGCTTCACGTGGAAGTAGTCGATATAGACGAAGGGCGTCGCCGTGATGTACGCGAACATCGAAGCGAACGCCATGCCGCCGCAGAGGACGTGGCCGAGCGCAACGGGATCGGTGATCAGGTGCCCGTACACCGCGAACGACTTCAGCACCGCGGCGCTCTTGCGCTTCTCCTTCGGCCACGTTTCGGGCACGCGGAAAAACGCGAGCGCGGCACAGAGCGCGCCGAACAGCGTCAAAAACACGAAGACCGCGCGCCAGCCGCCCAACAGCAGCACTTGCCCGCCGAGCAGCGGCGCGAGAAGCGGCCCGATCGCCGTGACGATCGCAACCATCGACAGCACGCGCGCGGCGTCGGTCGGCTCGTGCGCGTCGCGCGCAATGGCCCGCGCCAGCACCGACGCCGCCCCCGCCCCGAGCGCCTGCAGAAAGCGCACGGCGACGAGCACATCGATCGACCACGACACGACGCAGCCGATGCTCGCGAGCGTGAAGAGCGCGATGCCGCCGAGCAGCACCGGGCGCCGCCCCAAGGTGTCGGAGAGCGGCCCGTAGAGCAGCATGCCGAGCGAGAAGCCGAACATGAAGCTCGTGAGCGTAGCCTGCGCCGCTGACGCGCTGACCATGAACGACTGCGCGATCGACGGCAAGCTCGGCAGATACATGTCAGTGGAAATCGGCCCGCACGCGGCGAGCGCACCGAGCAACAGGATCAGCCGGCCATCGGGCCGGCCTTTGACGACGTGGGGCATGGGGAAATCCGAAAGAAGCGGCCCGGCGGGCGGGCCTTGCGAAACGCTGACGACTAGCCGGCATTGTACTCGACGGTACAAATTACCGGCCGGCAGCGGACGACGACGGGGCGCGAGAAGCGCTCGACGGAGCTGACGCGCAAACGGCCGAGCCCGGCAATCCGGCACGACTCCGGTACAATTTGAGCCATCTTTGCGCGCGCGAGCAGCGCCTCTTTGGGGCCGCTTGCGAGTGCTCCGCCAGTCATCCAGCAGATTTCATCCCATGTCCAAGAATCAAGCTCTGTTCGAACGCGCCCAGCTCACCATCCCCGGCGGCGTGAACTCGCCGGTGCGCGCATTCCGTTCGGTCGGCGGCACGCCGCGCTTCGTCGAGCGCGCACAAGGCCCGTACTTCTGGGACGCCGACGGCACCCGCTACATCGACTACATCGGCTCCTGGGGTCCGATGATTCTCGGCCACGTGCACCCTGAAGTGCTCGAAGCGGTGCAGCGCGTGCTCGCGAACGGCTTCTCGTTCGGCGCACCGACCGAAGCCGAAATCGAAATCGCCGAGGAAATCTGCAAGCTCGTGCCGTCGATCGAACAAGTGCGGCTCGTATCGAGCGGCACCGAGGCGACGATGAGCGCGCTGCGTCTCGCGCGCGGCTTCACGAACCGCAGCCGCATCGTGAAGTTCGAAGGCTGCTATCACGGCCACGCCGACAGCCTGCTCGTGAAGGCCGGCTCGGGCCTCCTCACGTTCGGCAACCCGACCTCGGCGGGTGTGCCCACCGACATCGCGAAGCACACCACCGTGCTCGAATACAACAACGTCGCTGCACTCGAAGAAGCGTTCGCGGCGTTCGGCGGCGAGATCGCGTCGGTCATCGTCGAGCCGGTCGCGGGCAACATGAATCTCGTGCGCGCGACGCCCGAGTTCCTGCAGGCGCTGCGGCGCCTGTGCACGCAGCACGGCGCCGTGTTGATCTTCGACGAAGTGATGTGCGGCTTCCGCGTCGCGCTCGGCGGCGCGCAGGCGCTCTACGGCATCACACCCGACCTCACGTGTCTCGGCAAGGTGATCGGCGGCGGCATGCCGGCAGCCGCGTTTGGGGGACGGCGCGACATCATGGCCCAGCTCGCGCCGCTCGGCGGCGTGTATCAGGCGGGCACGCTGTCGGGCAATCCGATCGCCGTCGCCGCAGGCTTGAAGACGCTGCAACTGATCCAAGCGCCTGGCTTCTATGAAAACCTCGCGGCACACACCACGCGCCTCGTGAACGGCCTCACCGCCGCGGCGCGCGAAGCCAGAGTGCCGTTCGCCGCTGACGCGCTCGGCGGCATGTTCGGCCTCTATTTCACCGAGCGGATCCCCGCGAGCTTCGCCGACGTCACGCGCTGCGACATTGCACGGTTCAAC
>DATGHJ010000588.1:0-3755 GCA_035308085.1 Trinickia sp.
GGCGTGCCGCCGCATCGCTCGCCGCGATGGCGGTGGCGGCCGTGCTCGCCTCGAGCGCGCCGCCGTGCCGGGCACAAGCGTCTACGCCAAGCACCCCTGGCACCCCAAGCGCTCCAGGCGCTCCGGGCGCGCCGGGCTGGACGCTCGACGCGCTGATGTCGCTGCTCGCGCATAACAAGTCAGGCCGCGCGACTTTCGTCGAGACCAAGACCCTCTCGATCGCGACGCAGCCAGTGGAGTCCTCGGGTGAACTCGTATTCGCCGCGCCCGATCACTTGGAGAAGCTCACGACGAGCCCGAAGCCCGAGCGCCTCGTCGTCGACGGCGACAAGCTGACCATCGAGCGCGACCAGCGCACGGTCACGCTCGCGCTCGGCCGCTATCCGGAGCTGTCGGCATTCATCGAGAGCATCCGCGCGACGCTCGACGGCGATCGCTCAGCGCTCGAGCGCATCTACCAAGTGGCGCTCGACGGCAATCGCGACGACTGGACGTTGAGGCTGACGCCGCTCGACGCGCGCACCTCGAAGGTGATCCGCACCGTGACGCTGCGCGGCGCGCGCGACGCGCTGCGCAGCGTCGTGATCGAGCAAGCCGATGGCGACCATTCGGTGATGCAGCTCAAAGACGAATCGAGAAACTGATGGACGAGCCGGCGCGCCAACGTTCCGCGGCACCGTGGCTTCGCACGCTGTTGGGCAAGCGTGCGGTGCAGCTCTGGCTGCTGTTTCTCGTCGCCTGCGCGGTCCTCATTCATCGCGCGTCGTTCACGGCCGACCTCTCCGCGTTCCTGCCGCGCGCGCCTAGCGCGGCGCAGCGCGTCCTCGTCGATCAGCTACGTGACGGGCTCGTGTCGCGGCTGATGCTCGTCGCGATCGAGGGCGGGAATGCGCAAGGGCGTGCCGCGCTGTCGAGGCAAGTGGCCGCTCGCCTGCGCGACGACCCGCAGTTTGCGTCGGTCAATAACGGCGAGCCCGTCACCGAGGCGCGCGATCAGCAGGTCGTCTTCGATCATCGCTATTTGCTGAGCCCATCGGTGAGCCCGCAGCGCTTCACCGAGGCAGGGCTGCATCAAGCGCTCGGCGACAGCATCGATCTGCTGAGCTCGTCCGCGGGTTTGATGATCAAGGCACTGCTGCCGCACGATCCCACGGGCGAAGTGGCTGCGATTGCGAGCCGGCTCGATAGCGGCGCGCAACCGACGTCGATCGACGGCGCCTGGGCGTCGCGCGACGGCAAGCGTGCGGTGCTCGTCGTCGAGACCGCGGGCGCGGGCTCCGATACCGATGCGCAAGAACGGGCGATGCGCGCGGTGCGCCAAGCGTTCGACGCCGCCGCGCACGAAGCGGCAAACGCCTCCCCCTACCATTTACTTCTGACCGGCCCCGGCGTGTTTTCCGTCGACACGCGCGACACGATCAAGCACGACGTCGAACGGCTCTCGAGCGTGAGCCTCGTGTTGATCGTCGGCTTGCTGCTCGTCGTCTACCGCTCGCCGCTCACGCTCGCGTTCGGGCTGTTGCCGGTGCTCACGGGCGTCGCGGCCGGGATTGCGGCAGTCAGCCTCGCCTTCGGCACGGTGCACGGTTTGACGCTCGGCTTCGGCACGACGCTCATCGGCGAGGCCGTCGATTATTCGATCTATCTGTTTGTTCAATCGACGAACCCGGCATCGCGCGCCCAAGGCCCGCGCACCGCGGATTCCATACGCGAGTGGATCGCGGCGTATTGGCCGACGATCCGGCTCGGCGTGCTGACTTCGGTATGCGGCTTCGCGTCGATGCTGTTTTCCGGCTTTCCCGGCCTCGTGCAGATCGGGCTGTATTCGATCGCCGGATTGTTCGCCGCGGCCGCCGTGACGCGTTACGTGCTGCCCCACCTGCGCGAGAAGGCCGGCGCGATTCGCGACGTGTCGCGCCTCGCGGACGTGCTTGCGCGCGCGGCCCGCGCCGCGCCGTTGCTGCGTTGGCCCCTGTTTGCGCTGTTAGCGGCTGCTGTCGCGATCCTAGTGCTGCATCGCGGCGCATTGTGGAGCCACGAGCTGTCCGCGTTGAGTCCGGTGCCGCTGCAAAGCCAGGCGCTCGACGCCTCGCTGCGGGCCGACCTCGGCGCGCCCGACGTGCGCTATCTGGTGGTGGTCTCCGGCGACAGCGAGCAAGCCGTGCTCGAAGGCGCGGAAAAGATCGGCACGCAACTGCAGCCGCTCGTGGACAAGGGCACCCTTGCCGGTTACGAGAGTCCCGCGCGCTATCTGCCGAGCAACGCCATGCAGCGCGCGCGGCTCGCGAGCCTGCCTCCCGCCGACGTTCTCGCGCCACGCCTTCACGCAGCGCTCGCAAACCAATCGATCGATTTGAAGCCGGACGCGTTGGCGCCGTTCCTCGCAGACGTCGAACGAGCGCGCCAACAGCCGCTGCTGACTCGCGCGGATCTGCGGGGCACGTCGATGGCGCTGGCGGTCGATGCGCTCCTGACCGAGCGTGCGGGCCGGTGGAACGCGATGTTGACACTGCGGGCGCCGTCGTCTTCGCCGTTGTCTTCGTCCTCGGAAGCGCCGAGCGCGCCCGACGACGCGAGCCTCGACGCCAACGCCATCCGAACCGCCGTCGCCCGCGCGCGCGTGCCCGGCGCGATCTTCGTCGACATGAAAGCCGAAGCCGACCGGCTCTACGTGAACTATTTGAACGAAGACATTCGCCTCTCGCTGGCGGGATTCGCGGCCATCGTCGTCTTGCTGCTCGTCTCGCTGCGCGATCCGGCGCGCGCCGCGCGCACGCTCGCGCCGCTCGTCGCCGCCGTGCTCGTCGTGAGCGCCGGGTTCGCGCTCGCGCACGTGCCGCTCACGATCCTGCATTTGATCGGGCTCCTGCTGATCGTGGCTGTCGGTTCGAACTATGCGTTGTTCTTCAACCGGGGCACCCTTGGCAGCGAAGCGACTGGCAATGAGACACCGTTCATCGCCGCGCCCACGCTCGTTTCGCTCCTGATCGCGAATCTCGCGACGATGGCAGGATTCGGCTTGCTCGCGCTCTCGCGCGTGCCTCTGCTCGAATCGTTCGGCTTGACGGTCGGCCCAGGCGCGATCCTCGCGCTGCTGTTCTCCGCTATCCTGGCGCCGCAAGCGTCGATTTCGCCCTCGCGCCAACGGGAAGGCCCGCGCACCGAGAGACCAATATGAAGCCATCTCCCACTGTCACGATGTCATCGGCCGGCACGGCCATCGGCGCGCGCCGATGGAAGCCCACGCCGATCATCAGCGGCACGATCGCGCTGCACGCCGGAGCCGCGGTTGCCGTCACGGCTCAGCACCCGTGGTGGCCATGGGCGGCGGGCAGCGTGGTCGCATCGCATCTGGCCTTGACCGCGGCGGGTCTTTGGCCGCGCAGCAGCCTTCTCGGGCCGAACTGGACGACGCTGCCGCCGCGCGCCGGCAACCGGATCGCACTGACGATCGACGACGGTCCCGATCCCGAAGTCACGCCACGCGTGCTCGATCTGCTCGATCGCCACGATTCGCGCGCGACGTTCTTCTGCATAGGCGATGCCGCGCGCCGGTATCCGCACTTAGTCGAGGCGATCGTGGCGCGCGGCCATGCCGTGGAGAACCACAGCCAGCGCCATCGCCACAATTTCTCGCTTCTGGGCCCGCGCGCGCTGCGGCGCGAAATCGAGGCCGCGCAGAACACGCTGACAGAAATCAGCGGCGTTCGTCCGCTGTTCTTCCGCGCGCCGGCGGGATTGCGCAATCCGTTTCT
>DATGHJ010000589.1:0-2110 GCA_035308085.1 Trinickia sp.
CGCTTCATCCAATGCGCCATGTGGCTCTGATGCGCGAAGCCAACTTCAAGCGCGACCTGGCTCGCGCTCAGGCGGCCTTGCAGCAGCAGCGCCTTCGCGCGCTCGACGCGCCTCTGCACGACATGCCGATGCACCGGCACACCGACGGTCTCGCGAAACAGCACCTTGAAATGCGGCACGCTCAGTTCGACGAGTGCGGCAAGTTCGGTGAGCGTCAACCGTTCGTCGAGATGCGCCTCGATGTAGTCGATGACGCGCGCCGCCGCACGCGGCGTCAGCGCGCGCCGTCGCTGTTCGCGTGACGCCGAGGCGCCCGCGAGCCGCACGACCATCGCCGTGCACAGGCTCTCGGCGTACAGCGGATCGGATGTGTCTTCGGCTTCGAGTTCCGCGCGCATGGCCCACGCCAGATGCTGCAGGCGCGGATCGCGTATCTGACTCTGATGCCGGATCTGCGCGTCGGAAACGCGCAGGCCGAGTTGATCGAAGGTGTTGCGTACGAACTCGTCCGTCATCCAGATGTGCAGAATCGTGCAGTTCGCGTCGTCGCGCCATTCGCCGTCGAGGCCCGCGGGAATCACATCGGTGTCGCCATGCGCCTGGATGCGCACATAGCGCTTGCCGTCGCACCGGCAGTCTGCCCTGACCGGCGCGCCCACGTGCACGCCGACGCGATGTACGAGGAGCGCCGGAATGCGATGCAAACCCGCCGCAATGCCCAGCATTTGCGCGCCAAAGCCTGTCCAGCCAAGCGATGCGCTCGAGCGCAGGCTCACGCGGGCAGCGGAATGAGGGATCAAAGAGGAGGTGACGGCATTCATCGCTTGCGCCTTTCGATCATCGGATTGACGCATTGTGCTGCGGTTTGCATTTTCCCGCCGTGGGACACATGGCGCTCGCTGTGCGCCATGACTCGATCGTCATCCGAATCTGCTGTCGAGCATCTTTGCCTGCGCGTATCCGCCTGCGGGGCGGCTTACGCTTGGCTCCATGTCATGAATCGAGGAGTCGAGTGATGTTTGTGATCTTTGGGGCATCGGGCAAAGTGGGACGCGCCTCGGCAGCGGCACTGCGGCACGCGGGTCAGCCCGTGCGCGCCGTCGTCCGCGATGCAGCGCAAGGCGAGCCGCTCGCGCGTATCGGATGCGAAGTCGTACTGGGCGATCTGACGGATGGCGATTCGATCGCGCGCGCGCTCGACGGCGCGCATAGTGCGCAGATGCTGTGCCCCGTCGCGCGCGGCGAGGCCGAGCCCGCCGACGCGATGCGGCGCATGGTCGACACGGCCGCCAAGGCGTTGAGCGCGTCTGCGCAGCTGCATGTCGTCGCGCTGTCCGACTACGGCGCCGAGCTCGATGCGGACACGGGCATCACGATGGTCTTTCACCATCTCGAAGCGCAGTTCAAGCAAGCCGTGCGACACCTCACGCTGCTGCGATCGGCCGAACATATGCAGAACTGGGCGCGCGTCATGCCGGTCGCGCTCGCAACGGGCGTGCTGCCGAGCTTTCATCATCCTGTCGACCGGACGTTTCCGATGGTGTCGGCTCATGACGTCGGCGGCGTCGCGGCGCAATTGCTGCTCGAACGCAATGCCGGCGACACGGCCCGCGTGGTGAGTATCGAGAGCACTCAGCGCTACAGTCCGAACGACGTCGCCCACGCGTTGAGCGAGGCGAGCCACCGTGATGTCGTCGCGCGTGCGCTGCCACGCGACCAATGGACGCCAACCCTGCTGCGCGCGGGGCTCAACGCGAATCACGCGCAGCTCATCACCGATCTCTACGATGCAACGAATGCAGGACGAATCGATGTCGAAACCGGTGTCGGCGAGAGACGCTTCGGCGCGACGCCGCCGCGTGAAGTGATCGCCGCGCTGATGCCGGCATTCGCTACCCGTTGAGGCGATGCCTCTAGTTGGCCGCGATCAGAAACGACTCGCCGCTAAACGGCCGAAGGCCATCGGTTCGGTTGGCGAAGTAGCGTTGAATGAGATCGTGGGTGGAAACATGCCGGGCGTCGCGGAAACCCGCCTCGCGGGCCAACGCCAGCATCTCGGACGGGCTGAAGAAACTGATGAACGGCGTCCCGGCCGCTTTCGCGCGTTCAT
>DATGHJ010000590.1:0-3489 GCA_035308085.1 Trinickia sp.
TGATCGCGAAAACGAAGTCGCTCAAGATGGGCGACCCGAAAGACCCGCAGACTTTCGTCGGACCCATGATCTCCGAATCCGAATCGAACCGGCTCGCAGGATGGATGGAGCAGGCCGTGCTCGCGGGCGCGAAGATCGTCGCGGGCGGCAAGGTGGACGGCGCGATGTTCGAGGCGACGCTGCTCGAAGGCGTGCATCGCGATCAGGACCTTTACCGCAAGGAAGCGTTCGGTCCGGTCGCGATCCTCGAGAAATTCAGCGATTTCGACCAGGCGCTGATGACGGTCAACGACAGCGATTTCGGCCTGCAGGCCGGCATCTTCACCGATTCGCTCGCGCACGCGCACCGGGCGTGGGACGTGCTCGAAGTGGGCGGCGTGGTGATCAACGACGTGCCGTCGTTCCGAGTCGACAACATGCCGTACGGCGGGGTCAAGGATTCGGGCCTCGGGCGCGAGGGCATCCGCTACGCGATCGACGACATGACCGAGATGCGCCTCATGGTGATGCGCGATCTGCGCTAAAGTCGCGCTGTCATGCCGTTGCCGTCTGCCGAGGCTACGCTGGTGGGCGTTTGTGCCGCTGGCGCCAGGGTCTGCGGGCGCTAGCGGCGCGGTGATACAATACCGGCCTTTCCGGCGGGGATTGCGCGCCGCTGCGGGCTTGCTCGCGGCGGGCGACCGCCGGCCGGAGCCGTCCACACATTCGGTTCGTCACATTGGGCAACCGTGGCTCCGCCTTCATTTCGATGCCTTCGAGCGGCCATAGCCGCTGCCGTCCGCGCTTCACCGACACGACGCCCCACGGCGCATTTTTAGCGAAAGCCACCATGTCCGATCCAGTTGTAACGCCTGTTCAACCGACCTTCGATCAGTTCGGCCTCGCCGCCGACATCCTGAAAGCCATCGCGGAGCAGGGCTACACGACGCCCACGCCGATCCAGGCGCAGGCGATTCCGGTCGTGCTGTCCGGCCGTGACGTGATGGGCGCGGCGCAAACCGGCACCGGCAAGACGGCGAGCTTCTCGCTGCCGATCATCCAGCGCCTGCTGCCGCAAGCGAGCACGAGCGCGTCGCCCGCGCGCCACCCGGTCCGCGCGCTGATCCTCACGCCGACGCGCGAACTCGCCGACCAGGTAGCCGCGAACGTGCAGTCGTACGCGAAGCACACGCCGCTGCGCAGTGCCGTGGTGTTCGGCGGGGTCGACATGAATCCGCAATCGGCCGAGCTGCGGCGCGGCGTCGAAATCCTGATCGCGACGCCGGGGCGTTTGCTCGATCACGTTCAACAGAAGACCGCGAATCTCGGGCAGGTGCAGATCCTCGTGCTCGACGAAGCCGACCGCATGCTCGACATGGGCTTCCTGCCCGACTTGCAACGCATCCTGAACCTGCTGCCGAAAGAGCGCCAGACGCTGCTCTTTTCCGCGACGTTTTCGGGTGAAATCAAAAAGCTCGCGTCGACCTACCTGCGCAACCCGCAGACGATCGAAGTCGCGCGCAGTAATTCGACGGCCGCCAATGTGACGCAGGTCGTCTACGAAGTGGCCGAAGGCGACAAGCAGTCGGCGGTCGTCCAGTTGATCCGCGAGCGCGGCTTGAAGCAGGTCCTCGTGTTCTGCAACAGCAAGATTGGCGCGGGGCGTTTGGCTCGCCAACTCGAGCGCGACGGCGTCGTTGCGACGGCGATTCACGGCGACAAGTCGCAGCTCGAGCGGATGCAGGCGCTCGAGGCTTTCAAGCGCGGCGAAGTCGAAGCGCTGGTGGCGACCGACGTCGCCGCGCGCGGGCTCGACATCGTCGAGCTGCCGGCCGTCATCAACTTCGATCTGCCGTTCAACGCCGAGGACTACGTGCACCGGATCGGCCGTACGGGCCGGGCGGGGGCGTCGGGCGACGCGCTGTCGCTGTGCAGCCCGAACGAGAAGAAGCAGCTCGCCGACATCGAAAAGCTGATCAAGCGGCCGCTCGAAGTGGAGCGGCTGGTCGTCGATGCGCCGGTGCGCCAGCACCGCGAAGAGCGGGGCCGCCGCGATCGCGACGACCGCGACGAGCGTTCCAGCCGCCGCCGCACGGGCACCTTCGAGCGCACGCATCACCGGCATGCGCCTATCGACGATTTCTTCCTGAAGCCCTACGAGCCCTCGCCGTCGGCGCTCAAGCGCGACGAGGAACTGGCGCCCGAGCCTGCTGCAGCCAAGCCGGCGACGAAGCAGCCGCTTGCGGCGCTGCTGGGCGGGTTTGGAATGCCGCGGAAGACGACGTCGTCCTGACGCTCAGACGAAGCGTTTTGCCCAGAGCGCTGTTGCTTCTGCGTAGAAGGCCTCAAACGAAGTCTCGGCCGAGGCGCCGAGTGCGAGCCCGAGATGGCGCGCCGCGGCGCCGAGCGTCGCAAGCGGGTCGCAAGCGTCGAGCGCAGCCGCGCCAGTCTGCTTGCTGAGCTTTTCCCCTTCCTCATTGACGACCACCGGCACATGTAGATACGCCGGTGTCGCCACGCCAAGGCAGCGCTGCAAGTAAATCTGACGCGCGGTCGAATCGAGCAAATCCGCGCCGCGCACGACGTGCGTGATATCGCTGTCGGCATCGTCGACGACGACCGCCAACTGATACGCCCATTGCCCATCCGCACGCTTCAAGACGAAATCGCCGACTTCGGTCGCGAGGTTCTGCGTTTGCGCGTGTTGGCAGCGATCGTCGAAGGTCACGATGGCCGCTTCGCGGTCGGGCACACGCAGGCGCCAGGCGCGCGCGGGCTTGCCGTTCAGGCCGTGGCGGCACGTGCCCGGGTAGGCGAGCGTGGTGTTGCGCGTGTGCGCGCTGAGAAGCGAGTCGGCGATTTCCTTGCGTGTGCAGCCGCACGGGTAGACAAAGCCCGCTTGATCGAGTGCATCGAATGCTTCCTGGTAGCGCGCAGTGCGTGTGCTTTGCCAGATGGGCGGTTCGTCGGCGCGCATGCCGAACCGGGCAAGCGTGGCGAGGATGTCTTCCGCGGCGCCGGGCACGTTGCGCGGGCCATCGATATCTTCGATCCGCACGAGCCACGCGCCGCGATGGGCGCGTGCATCGAGATAGCTCGCCAACGCGCCGACGAGCGAGCCGAAGTGCAGCGGCCCGGTGGGCGAGGGCGCGAAGCGGCCGCGGTACGGCTTGGAGGCGCGCATCGGCCGAGCCCGTCAAGCCGCGCGCGCGGCGTCCTTCTGCGGATGGCACACGGGACACGTCTTGCCCGGCGTGTAGAGCGGCGACTTCTGATCCTCGGGCGAGACGACTGCGCGGCAGCCGAAGCATTGATCGGTGGCGGTCGGTTCGAGCTGCGGATTGAGTGCGGTGCGGTAGTCGAACACAAAGCATTCGCCGTGATAGTGCGCGCCGCCGACTTCCTCGAAGTATTTGAGAATACCGCCTTCGAGCTGGTAGACGTTCTCGATGCCCACTTCCTTCATGTGGATCGCCGCCTTTTCGCAGCGAATTCCGCCGGTGCAAAACG
>DATGHJ010000591.1:0-4786 GCA_035308085.1 Trinickia sp.
CGCACCGCGCGAAGCCGCGCGGCCGTGCTGCAACAGGCGGCCGCTGCTTGCGGCCGCACTGAGATGAATCAGGCCTTCTTGTTATAGGCGCTGCACCAGCCCTTCGACGACACCTGCTTGCCGCCGAACATCGGGCACGGCGCCCACGCATCCCCGGCCTTGCCTTGGTAGAAGCTGCAGTTGCCGCAATCCTGGCCGGCGGCGTACTTCGCCCATTTGGCCTTGTCGACTTTGGCCGCGTCTTCCTTATAGCCGAGCGCCTGCGCGGTGGGATCGGCTTCGGTCACCTTCGGTGCGTCAGCGAAGGCGGCCTGGCGGGACAACGCGAGCGTCGACGCGACGCCGATGCTCGTGATCAAGAACGTCCGACGAGATGATTTCATTGGGGACTCACTCCACGTTATATGAACTTGGACGCCGTTCTAGCGACGGCAGTGTCAGAGCATAGCAACGAAGCGGCGCGGTGTGGCGCCCGAAATGGTGGAGATAAGGGATTGCTTAGCTGGCGAGCGGCGCGGCTCCCTCGGCCGCGCTGTCAGCCCGCTGTCAGCCCGCGCTCAGCCATTTGGTCAGCTGCTCGACAAGCCGCGCCCCGCCACCTCGCACACGCGCTGCGCGATTGCGAGCGACGCCGTCAAGCCAGGCGACTCGATCCCGAACAGATTCACGAGCCCGCGCACGCCATGCGCGGCCGGCCCCTGGATGACGAAATCGGCCGCCGGCTCGCCCGGCCCCGAGAGCTTCGGACGAATTCCCGCGTACGCGGGCTGCAGCGCGCCCTCGGGCAGCGCGGGCCAATATTCGCGAATCGCCGCGTAGAACGAATCCGCGCGATGCGGATCGACGTCGTAATTGATCGCATCGATCCACTCGACATCGGGACCGAAGCGCGCCTGTCCGCCTAGATCGATCGTCAGGTGCACGCCGAGCCCGGCCTCGTTCGGCATCGGATAGACGAGCCGCGAAAACGGCGCGCGTGCCGACACGGTGAAATAGTTGCCGCGAGCCAGGTAGAGCGGCGGAACGTGGCGCGGGTCGAGCCCGTGGATCTTGCGCGCGATCGCGTTCGCGTGCAGCCCCGCGCTATTGACGACGCAGGCGGCGCTGAGCGTCGTCGACGACGCGCCGCCGACGCTCACGATGAAGCGCCCGTTGCGGCAATCGATCGATTCGACCGGCGCATGAAACACACATACCGCGCCATCGTTCTCCGCGTCGCCTTGTAGCGCGAGCAGCAGTTGATGGCTGTCGACGATGCCCGTTTGCGGCGAGAACACCGCGGCGACGCACGACAGCGCGGGCTCGAGTTCATGCGCCTCGTCGCCGCTCATGCGGATCAAGTCCAGCACGCCGTTTTCCTTGCCGCGCGCCTCGATCGCCTGGAGTTGCGGAATCTGGTTGCGCGCCGTGGCGACCAGGAGCTTGCCGCAGCGCTCGTGCGGGACGCCGCGCGCCGCGCAATATTCGTAGAGCATTTCGCGGCCGCGCACGCAGAGCGTCGCCTTCAACGAGCCGCGCGGATAGTAGAGGCCCGCGTGGATGACTTCGCTATTGCGCGAGCTCGTGCCGGTGCCGATGGCCTCGGTCGCTTCGAGCACGATTACTTCGCGTCCGCGCGCCGCCAGCGCGCGCGCCACTGCAAGACCGACCACCCCCGCGCCGATCACTACGCATTCGATCTGATCCATATTTGTGTTTGTCCTTGCGGCGCCATGCACCGCGCCTCTCCACCCGCGTTGGACATAGGGTGCGCCAAGCCCGCTGCGCACACCGTGCGCTTGCGCGCTTCACACAAATTGTACGACTTGGAGGAACACGCAAGCGTCTACATCCGTACAACTACTGCGGACGGCGTGAAAGGAGCGTGACAGAAGCGCGACGATCGTGCGCCAAACGGCATTGGCGTCGGATCGCTTTTGTGAAACCTCATGCATTTGCGCCCGATCGGGTGATTTTTCACACTAAATTGCGGCGCGCCTCAAAAACCGATCGGCTTGCGCCGCGCGCCGTGTTCGAGCCGGATGTCGCCGGGGCGCACCTGATCGCGCCCGGCTACGCGCGCCGCGCCGAAGCCGTTCAATATCGCGCGGCGCATGTCGCGCGGCGAAGCCATCGCGAGCGCGTCGAGCGTGTCGTCGGCGAGCGCCGTGGGAAAGCGCTGCCCCCACACGTGCGCCGAGCGGATCTCTTCGTAGATCGACTGCGCGATGCGCCGCGCGCCTTCGCGATCGGGCGCCGCAATTTCGTAGACGCTCATCCGGTCGAGGATCGGCTCGGGGATCGCGCGCTCGTCGTTGGCGGTGGCGATCCAGATCACGTGGCCGGCGTTGATCGGAATCTCGGCGAACTCGTCGATGAACGTGCGCGCGGTCTCCTGCTCGAGCAGCGCGTAGAGCGCCCCGAGCGGATCGTATTGCGAATCGCCGCTCGCCTTGTCGATTTCGTCGATCGCGATCACCGGGTTCGCGTAGCTGCCGTGCACGAGCGCATCGAACACCTTGCCGGGCTTCGCATTCTTCCATTGCGACGACGCGCCCGACAAGATCCAACCCGCCGTCAGCGAACTCATCGCCACGTATTGATACGATGTGCCAAGCAAACGCGAGAGCTGCTTCGCGAAGTGCGTCTTGCCGATGCCGGGGTCGCCGAGCAAGAGAATCGGCATCAGCTCGAGCCGGTCGTCGGTTTCGAGGCACAGCGCGACTTGCTTGCGCACGTCGTCGAGCGGTTCCGCGAAGTTGGGCAGCGCGTCGATCAGATCGTCGATCGACGGCATCCGGTTCGGCTTCACGCAAAAGCGCAGGTTTCCGACCTTCAGCATCTTTTCGTACGTGACGCGCAGCGCTTCGTTCGCGCCTTCCCCGAGTTCGTTCAGCGCGGTTTCGACCTCGTCGAGATCGTAGACCTCGCTGAACGACGCCAACGCGAGTTCCTGTTTGACCATGGCGGTTGTCATCGTTCACCTCGCTCTTCGTGTGTGCTGACGGTCGGCCCGATTGGGTATCGATATAACGCGCGATACCTCGCTTTGGCGCACATTTCGTCATGCATTGATTTGAGTGTAACGGCGCAATATTCGTGCGCAAGCGAGCAGCCGACGCGCTGTGCTGCTGATACGGAGCGCGCTTGCGTCGACTGAACCCGTCCCCCGATAAGCAGTCTGAAAACCGTATTTTCGATAGAGCGTAAGATGGGCGCCTATGCTTTTTTCGAGCGCCGTGGAGAGACTCTGCATGTGGAATACCCGTGCCGCCGTGCTGTCAGCCGCCTTGTTCACCTTGTCGATCGCCGCGCACGCGCAAACCACGGCGCAGCCGCCGGTGCACTGGGAGCTGCAGATCATGCGCGACGGGCAGCAGATCGATTCCTTCGACGCCACGACGACAGTCGGCCAGGCGCGCACCGAGACGCATCATCACGAGGTCATGCATAACGTCGGCTGCAAGGACACGCCGGCGGGCAACATCGATCTGTCGCGCACGCTGACGGTCTCGCCCATCGAGGCGAGCCCCGATTCCGTGACGCTCGCGATCGAAGCGCAGGAAACGATCGAAGACGACAGCGCGCCGCAAACGGTGGAAGGCTGCAAGCTGCCGCCGCAGCCGCGCGAAGTCACGGCGAGCCACCCGGGACTGACGATACCGAACGGTCAATGGGTGACGTGGACGATCGTCGACAAGAACCCGACACTGGTGTACCGCGTGCGCGCCAGCGTTCCGCCTTTGAAAACGAATTGAAGTGGGAACGACGCGGCAATGCGAAATCCCGAAGAACTGACACAAATGAAACGTGAGAGTCCGCTGAAAAAGGACTTCATCGCGGTGAGCTGGAACCTTCACAAAGGCCGCTCACCGCTCGGCTTTACGGCGTGGAACGCGATGCAGCGCTGGGTGGAATCGACGCACGCCGACGCTTATTTCCTGCAGGAGGCGATGGCGCGGCGCATGCCCGGCCCGGTGCTCGCAACGAGCTTCGGCTCGCCTGTCGTCCACAATCCGCTCGAAGACGTCTGGCATTGCCAGGCGACTGAAATCGCCCGTTCGCTCGAGCTCGATATCGCGCTCGGGCCGAATGTGTTCAAGCCGTCGTGGCGGCACGGCAATGCGATCCTGTCGCCGCATCCGCTCGATCTCGGCGGACGCTGGGATATCTCGGCGCACCGCTTCGAGCGCCGCGGGCTGCTCGTCGCGCGGGCGGCGTTCGCGGGGGAGTCGGTCACGCTGCTGTGCGCGCACCTCGCGCTCACGCGCGCAGCGCGGCTGCGTCAGATGAACTGGATCGCCCACTGGATCGCGCGCGAGGCGCCCGACGGTCCGCTCGTCCTCGCGGGCGACTTCAACGACTGGCGCAACGACTCGGTGCCGCTGTTCGCCGAACTCGGCATGAGCGAAGTCGCGACGATGCTCGGCGAATCGGGCCGCACCTTCCCGGCATTCTCGCCCGCGCTCGCGCTCGACAAGATGTTCGTGCGCGGCCTGAGGCCGGTCGAATGGCTCGTGCCGACGCAGGACACCGCGTGGCTGTCCGATCACCTGCCGTATATGGCGCGGCTGCGCGTGGAGTGAGAGACGCTTACGGGCGACCAGCCGCGAGCGGGAAATCCCTGATACCCGCGTTGCCACTCTCATTCGAGCCGCAGCCGCGCCATATACGGCAGATGGTCCGACAGCCAAGCGGTTTCCTGCGCCGGCTGAATCCATTCGACGGGCCGCAGGCCGCGCACGAACATCTTGTCGAGCGCGAGTGCCGGAGAGAACGCCGGAAACGTGCGGCCCGATTCGCCGAG
>DATGHJ010000592.1:0-2329 GCA_035308085.1 Trinickia sp.
CGCTCTGGATCGTGATCTTCGCGGTGATGCTCGCGAACGTGGCGCACGACATGGTGGTCAGCGTGCAGCAGCCGATGTTCACCGAACTCTTCGGCACCGAGTACCGCTATAGCGGCGCGGGCGTCGGCTATCAGGTGGCGAGCGTGGTCGGCGGCGGGTTCACGCCGTTCATCGCGGTGGGGCTCGTGAGCCTTGCGGGCGGGTCGTGGCATCCGGTTGCCGCGTATCTCGCGATCGGCTGCCTGCTGTCGGTGCTCGTTGCGGCGGGGATGAAGAAGAGCTGAGTCGACGGCGCGCGTATGCGTGCCTGCGTGCGCTCGAGCGAGCAGGAGAACCGGCCTCATCGTCGAAGCGAGCGGTGTGCGTAGGGTGCGCGTCGCGCTTGCGTTGAGTCTCGTTGGCCGGCCGTTGCGGCGGCGCCGCCGCTAACGCGGGTTGATGGCCTTATCCCCGGCAAGCAGGATCAGGCGTTCAGCGCCCGCAGCGGTGCGGGCTCGATCGTTGTGGCCGCAACGATCTGGACGGCGCAGTACGCGGGAGCGTCGGCGACGGCGCAGTAGGCGGGTTTGGTCGACGCGGATACTGCGCAATAGGCGGGTTCGCTCGATGCCGATACAGCGCAGTACGCCGGCTTGCTTGAAGCCGACACAGCACAATAAGCCGCCTCGCTTGACGCGGACACCGCACAGTACGCGGGCTTGCCCGACGCAGACACTGCGCAATACGCCGCTTTGCTCAATGCCGACACCGCACAATACGCCGGCTTGCTCGATGTCGACACCGCGCAGTAAGAGGCCTTGCTCGAAGCCGACACCGCACAATAAGCCGCCTCGCCCGACGCGGACACCGCACAGTAAGCCGCCTTCCCCGCCGCTGAAACCGCGCAATACGCCCCCGCCTCTGCCTCGTCGCCATGAAACTCCGACGCTATCAGCTTGTTGGTCTCCTCGGCCATGCTCAAGAGCCGCGCCTCGTCATCCGGCCCGTCGATGCCCACGTACGGATTGTGATGCAGCACGCCGCCGAAAATGCGCTCGCAATCGGCCGCATAGCGCTGTGTGTCGAGAATGTGCGCGTGCCAGAAATCGTCGACTGCCTCGCTCGGCACGACCGGCATCTGCGGATACTTCGCCGCGAGCTTCAAGAAGCGCCGATACCCCTGCTCCGCGTGCGCGAGCGTCGCGGCCGTCCACGTGCTGCGCTTGCCGTGCAGCATCTTCTGCTTCATGCGGTCGAAGTCCAGCTCGTCGATGGCCTGCCACAGCGCCGCAACGTCTTGCCCCCGTTCTTTCATGATGTTTGCTCCTTCCTCTTAGGTGTGGTACGCGCGTTCCAGGTTCTCGTCCTGGACGCGCAACGCAGCCGGCCTGCGCCTCTCGGCGAGACCGGCATCCAGCCTTCGATTGACGAAACTGCCAACCTCGTCGGCGGGAATGGGTCGGCTGAAGAAGTACCCCTGTACTTCGTCGCAGCCTTCATCGCGCAGGAAATCGACCTGCGCCTGGGTTTCCGCCCCCTCCGCGATCACTCTGAGCCCGAGGCTGTGCCCGAGCGCGATCACGGCGCTCGTGATCTGCGCGTCGCCGCGGCTGTCGGGGATATCGCGAATGAAAGAGCGATCGATCTTCACGACGTCGATCGGGAAACGCGTCAAATACGCGAGCGATGAATACCCGGTGCCGAAGTCGTCGATCGACAAGCGCACGCCGGTTTGCTTCAAGCTCGACAACCAGCGCGACGCCTGTTCCGGCTGGCGCATGACCATGCTTTCGGTCAGCTCCAGCTCAAGCGAATCGCCGGGCAAGTGCGCTTCGTCGAGCGCTTCGAGAATGTGGTCCAGAAGATCCGGTGTCGCGAATTGCGCGGCGGACAGATTGACTGCCACACGTATCTGCCCGATGCCGGCCGCGCGCCATTCGGCGCTTTGCCGGCACGCTTCGCGCAGCACCCACGCGCCGAGCGGCACGATCACGCCGGTCTCTTCGGCGAGCGGAATGAAATCGGACGGCATCACGAGACCCAGCGCGGGGCTCTGCCAGCGCAGCAGCGCTTCGACGCCGGTACAGCGGTTCGTCGCGAGGCACACGCGCGGCTGATAGAGCAGCGTGAACTCGCGGTTCTCGATGGCCTGCCGCAGATGCGCCTCCATCTCGACGCGCCGCTGCAGCGACATGCTCATCTGCCGCTGATAGAGCTGATACGTGTTCTTGCCGCGCTGCTTCGCACCGTACATCGCGATATCGGCGTGCTTGAGGAGCGTTTGCGCGTCATCGCCGTCGTCGGGGAACGAGCTGATGCCGATGCTCGCGCTCACTTGCAGCCGCAAATC
>DATGHJ010000593.1:0-3689 GCA_035308085.1 Trinickia sp.
CGGCTACAACCTGCGCGCGATCCACCTGTTCGTGTTCGGCTATACGGGGATGCTGGCGGGCGTCGCGGGCATTCTGCACGTCGCAAACAACCGGCTCGCGAATCCGTTCGACCTGGTCGGCAGCGAACTCGACGTGATCGCGGCGGTGATCCTCGGCGGCGCGCGCATCACGGGCGGCAGCGGCACGGTGATCGGCACGCTGCTCGGCGTCGTGCTCGTCACGATGATCAACAACGTGCTGATCCTGATCGGCATTCCGAGCACCTGGCAGAAGGTGATCATCGGCGCGTTCATCTTGATCGCGGGAACGCTGTTCGCGCTGCGCCGGCGCGGAACCTGAGCGCTCGATCGAGGCGCGCGGCCGTTCGGAAACGAACGCCACGCTTGAGTCTCGGCCCCATGCAACGCTACCCCTTGCGCTTGCGCGGCTCCTGGCCTTGCTCGGTGATGATCGAATCAAAGTCGTCGACCTGGGAAAAGCGCACCGCCTTCACGACGCCGAACTTGCTTGTGTCCACCACCAAATGCCGCTCGACGGCGCTCGCCATGGCCGCCTGCTTCAGCGCGACTTCGTGAAAATTCCAGCAAGTGACGCCGCGCACTGGGTCGACACCGCCGGCGGAAATGAATGCCTTGTTGATCCCCATGCGGCGCAGCATCTCGAGACTTTCGTCGCCGGTGAACGAATCCGACGACGGCACATAGACGCCGCCCAGCAGAAGCATCCGCACGTTTGGCATGCGCCGCAGGATTTCGGCGATGTTCAGCGAATAGCAGACGGCCGTGACGTGATAGTGGGCCGGAATCAGGCGCGCGAGCGCGGTGAGCGTCGTGCCGCAATCGATGAAGATCGTCTCGTTGTCGGCGATGAGCTTCGCGGCGTGCGCCGACGCCTGCGCCTTCGCTTGCGCGAAGTGATCCGTTTCCTGCTCGAGCGAGTAGCCCGCGGAGTTCGGCACATCGTCGGCGCTGACGATATAGCCGCCGAGATAGGTGAAGCGCTCGGGGTTCCCCGCGATGTCGCGCCGCACGGTCATTTCGGATACGCCGAGCAGCGTGGCGGCATCGCGCAGGTGCATGACGTTCTGCCTGGCGAGCGCGTCGGCGAGCGAGCGCAGGCGTTCGGTTTTCAGCATGGTGGCCCTGGAAAGGACGCTGCCATTGGGCGTGGCAGCGAGCGTTATATTTGTATCGTTAAATTGATAGAATTATAACAACTGCCTTGTGAAACGGCGAGATGAGCGCGGTGGTTTTCTGTTGGGCGGCATTCCGCCGTTTTGGCCGGTGTTGAACTCGCGCCGCATGCACGGGTCGATGGATAACGCGTGCGCTGCGGATGTCATTTTTACAGCGCGCGCGTAGAACGCAGTCATGCACCACCTGCGTTTCGCAAGCGCTTTTTGCTTGGAAAACGGCTGTCCAGCACATATTCTGACGGTCAACGCGCGCCGCGCGCGAACGCCGCATCGTTTCTTCACTCGATTGAATTCAGGAGTTACCTCATGACGCGTCCCGTCGATTCCGGCGTAATTTTCATTGCACGTCTGGCTCTGTCGGTGTTGTTTCTTTGGAGCGGTGTCATGAAGCTGCTGGGGTATGCGGGCTTTGTCGCGTATTTGCAAGCGAAGGGCGTGCCGTTCGTGCAGGTCGGCGCGCCGATCGCGGTGGCGATCGAAGTGCTGGGCGGCTTGTTCCTCGTGTTCGGCTTCAAGATCCGGCCGCTCGGCCTGGTCATGGCGGCTTATTGCATCGTCACGGGGGTGCTCGGCCACGACTTCTGGAACGCGACCGATCCGGCCATGCAGCACGATTTGGTGATTCACTTCTGGAAGAACGTCGCGATGGCGGGTGGCTTTCTTCTGCTCTTTGTGACGGGGGCCGGCGGCATCAGCATCGACGGCGCACGGGCGCCGCGTGGCGGGCGCGGGCTGCGCTGAGTGCCATGTGCACGGAGCTTGCTAGAGCTATTGAATCGAGCGCCTCGGCTCTGAACGGAGGGTAGCGATGATTCTGAACTTCGAACACTTGATCGGCGGCGAGATGATGTCGTTTTGCGCGAGCCTAGGAGAAGGAGAATCGAAGCATCGCGTGATCATCAGCCGCGAGGAATCGGCGGAGACGCTGGTGGTGCTGGACGCATCCGGGCTATTCGGTGCGATTCGGGCCGAGATCGAGGCCCCCGACGTGCTGCTTGCCGACGCAGTGCGCAAAGCGAAGGAAGAAGGCTTGATCGAGCGCGCGTTCGATACGGGCTTGATTCAGAACGCGACGCTCTAGCGATCACTCCGTAGCTAATCCCCACCACGACATGACTGGGCAACCGCGGCAGCGGATCGAACCGGCTCGCGCCGATGCGAATGCGGGTGAATGAAGCACGCGAGCACGCCGCCCATCACGAGCAATCCCGATGCGATCGCGGCCGACGTCTGCAGGCCGAAGACGACGTGCGAGGCCGTCGCGCCGCTCGCGAGCGCGCCGAATGCCGCGACGCCGAGTGCACCGGCCGCTTGCCGCGCCGTGTTGAGCACCGCCGATGCGGTGCCCGCGCGGTGCGGTTCGACCGACGCGAGGACGGCTGTCGTCATCGCCGGCACCGCGAGGCCCATGCCGGACGGAATCAGCAGGAACGGCAGCAGGAGCGCGAGCGTCGGCGTGGACGCTTGCGTCGCGTGCAGCAGGCCGTAGCCGAGCGCGCCCGTCGCCGCGCCGAGGATCATCGGCACGCGCGGACCGTAGCGCCCGACCACCCAGCCGCTGACGACGTTCGAAATCAGGAAGCCGCCTGTCAGCGGCAGGAACGCGAGGCCGGCCTCGAGCGGCGTGTCGCCATGCACGCGCTGCAGGAAGAGGCTCAGCACGAACACCATCCCGTAGTAGGCGAAGTTCACGCAAACGCCGAACAGCACGGCGGCGCTGAACGTCGCGTCGCGGAACAGCGATAGCGGCAGCATCGGCGCCGAGCTGCGCGCCTCCACGGCGATAAAGACCATTGCGGCCACGAGCGCGAGCGCAAAGCCGCCGGCGATGAGCGGATGCGTGACGCCGAGCGGACGCAGTTCGATGACCGCGCCGGTGAAGGCCGTGAGCGTGACGATGGCGAGGCACTGGCCCGGCAGATCGATGCCGCCGGTACGTGCGTGCGCAACGCTCGCCGAGCCGCGCGGCGACGCATTTTGCCGCTGTGCGGGGGCGGGCACCCACGCATGCGCCGCCCATAGGCCCGCTGCGCAGATCGGCAGATTGACGAGAAAAATGCTGCGCCAGCCGAACGCGGCAATCAGCAGCCCGCCTGCGATTGGCCCTGCCGCAATCGCGACGGCGCCCGATGCGGTCCAGAGTCCGACCGCGCGCGCTCGCAAACCCGGATCGTGGCGGCAAGCCTGATTGAGCAATGCGAGCGAATTCGGCAGCATCGCCGCGGCGCTCACGCCTTGCACGGCGCGCGCGCCGATCAGTGTCGCCACGTTCGGCGCGAGCCCGCACGCGAGCGACGAGAGCGCGAAGAGGGCGATGCCGCCGGCGAACAGGCGCCGCGCGCCGAAGCGGTCGCCGAGCACGCCGGCCGACAGCATCAGCACGGCGAACGCGAGCGTATAGGCGTCGACGATCCATTGCAGGGCCGCGACGTCGGTGCCGAGTTCGGCGCCGATGCGCGGCAGGGCGATATTGACGATCGTGACGTCGAGCTG
>DATGHJ010000594.1:0-3364 GCA_035308085.1 Trinickia sp.
CGGGCGCGGGCCGCGGAGAAGGGGCGCGCGGCGCGGACCGAGGCGGCCAACCCGAGCTCACCGGAAAGCCCGCGGCGCAAACCACTGCGCCGGCAAGCGGCCCGCGTGCCGCGCAAGGCGCCACGCAAGAGGCGGCGCCCGCTACCGCGCTCTATGACAACCTGACCACGTGGAATTTCGGCAAGCTGCCCGAGCTGCTCGAAATCCGCCGCGGCGGACAGACGCTCTTCGGCTACCCCGCGCTCGTCGATCGCGCGACGCACTGCGACGTCGAGGTGTTTGATTCGCCGGAGGAGGCGGCGCGGATTCATCGCGCGGGCCTGCGGCGTTTGTTCGCCCTGCAGTTGCGCGAACCGATCAAGTACCTGGAAAAGAACCTGCCGGGCCTGCGCGAAATGGCGATGCAGTTCATGCCGCTCGGCACGCAGGAGGAGTTGCGCGATCAACTGGTCGACACCGCGCTCGACCGCGCCTGCCTGCAAGACCCGCTCCCCGACGACGACGCGAGCTTCCACGCGCGCCGCGACGAAGCCAAGAGCCGCCTGAGCTTGCTCGCTCAGGAGATCGCGCGGCTCGTCGGGCAGATCCTCGCGGACTATGCGGCGGCGACGAAAAAGCTGGTGCAGGCGAAGCCGTTCTCAGCCGCCTACGCGGACCTTCAGAGCCAGTTGAACGCCCTGATCGGCAAGCGCTTCGTGCTCGATACGCCCTATGTGCAGCTCGCGCATTTCCCGCGCTATTTGAAGGGCATCGCGCTGCGCGTCGACAAGCTCAAGGCCGATCCCGCGCGCGACACGCGTCAAGCGGCCGAACTGCTGCCGCTCGTGCAGCACTATCAGCGCGCTTTGTCGCAGCGCGGCGGCGTGCCCGACCCGCGCCTTGCGGAATTCCGCTGGCTGCTCGAAGAACTGCGAATTTCGCTCTTCGCACAGGAGTTGCGCACGCCAATGCCGGTATCGATCAAGCGCCTCCATAAGGTGTGGGAGTCGTTGCAGCGGTAAGCCTTCCCAACGCGCGAACAGCCGCTGTCCAATTCCGCCAAAAGCGCGTCAAACCGGCGTTTGCGGACCGAATTTGTGTCGATGTAAGTCAACCGGAAGCGCCGGTAAACGTTCTAGAATGGCGGCTGCAAATTTTTCGTAGGTTGATATGCGCAAATTTTTCCTCGCCGGCTTGAACGGCACCGCTGGCGCCATCGCGGCGGGTGTGGCACTGGCGGCAGCGGTGAGCGTGTTTTCCACCGCCGCGCACGCGAACAACGTCATCGTGCTCAACTCCGGCGAAGCCACGCTGTCGCTGATCGATCAGGCGACCCACAAAGTCGTCGCCACCGTGCCGACCGGCAAGGAACCGCATCACCTGATGGCGACACCCGACAATTCGTCGCTGATCGTCGCCAACTCCGTTTCGAACAACCTGATGTTCGTCGACCCGAAAACGGGCCAGACGCAACGCTGGCTCGAAAACATCGAAGACCCGTACCAGCTCGGTTTCTCGCCGGACCGTAAATGGTTCGTGACCACGGGCCTGCGCCTCGATCGTCTCGACATCTACCGCTACGACGGCCGGGATCCGGTGCTCGTCAAGCGCCTGCCGCTCGACGTGATGCCGAGCCACATGGCGTTTTCGAACGACAGCAAGACGGTGTTCGTCACGCTGCAGGTGTCGGGCGAACTCGCCGCCGTCGATCTGCCGACGCAAACGGTCAAATGGAAGATGAAGGTCGGCAAGGTGCCGGCCGGCTTGTGGATGACGCCAGGCGACAAATACCTGCTCGTCGGCATGACGGGCGCCGACTACGTGGCGGTGGTCGACTGGCGCAATCAGAAGGTCGTCAAGACGATCCAGACCGGCAAGGGCGCGCACAACTTCCGCTCGCTCGACGACGGCCGGCATGTCGCAGTCAGCAATCGCGTCGCGAGCACGATCAGCATCATCGACGAAGAGACGCTCACCAACACCGGCGACATCACCGGCCTTTTGCCCGGCCCCGACGACATGGAGCTGACCGCCGACAAGAAGTACCTGTGGGTGACGTTCCGCTTCGCGAAGAAGGTCGGCATCATCGATCTCGCGTCGCGCAAGCTGATCGAGACCATTCCGGTCGGGCGCTCGCCGCACGGGATCTACTTCTTCGATCGTGCGCCGGTGACGGCCGCGAATGGCGCCTAAGCGTGCCGTCAGGCGCGTGACCCCGCAATAGCAAACCGGACCCAAGCTCAGGCACCGCACATGTTCCATCTGATCGTCTCGTCTCTCGACAGCTTCGTTTCGGCGGTGCAGACGCTGCTCTACGTCGACGTCGTCCAGCCGCTGCTCTTCAAGTTCGACTGGATGGACTATGACGAGGACACCTACGACCAGCTCTACTGGGTGATCGTCGGCGCGCTCACGATCGTGGCGATGTACGCGGTGCTGCGGCCGCTCGAAGCGCTCTTGCCGGTGGAGAAGTGGAAGGACCGCAAGGCAGTGCGCGTCGACGTGCTGTACACGTTCATCATGAAGCTCGGGTTTTTCAACCTGTTCTTCTTCTTCGCGTTCCAGCCGATTTTCGGCAACTTCCAAGCGTGGCTGCGCTTCAAGAACATTTCGAACATCGACCTCGACAACCTGTGGCCCGGCGTCAGCTCGCAGCCATGGGTCACGTTCGTGATCTATCTGGTCGTGCTCGATTTCGCGGGCTATTGGTACCACCGCTGGCAGCATCGTTTCGGGGTCTGGTGGGAGCTGCACGCGGTACATCACAGTCAGCGGCAGATGTCGCTCTGGTGCGACGATCGCAACCATATGCTCGACAACGTGATTCAGGCGGCATTCTTCGCTGCGATCGCGCTCGCGATCGGTGTGCCGCCGGCGCAGTTCGTCGTGCTCACGGCGCTTACCAACTTCGCGCAGAGCATTCAGCATGTGAACGCGAAGCTCAACTACGGGTGGCTGCTCGAGCGGCTGATTGTGAGCCCGACTTTCCATCGCCGGCATCACGCGGTCGGCTACGGGCACGAAGGCACCAAGTACGGGTGCAACTTCGGCGTGCTGTTCCCGTGGTGGGACATGCTGTTCAAGACCGCGTCGTGGAATCGCGCGGTCGAGCCGACCGGGATCCGCCAGCAGTACGAGGGCGAGTCGTACGGCGAAGGTTTCTGGTCGCAGCACTGGCTCGCGTTCGTGCGCATCGCGCGGCGTGTGTCGCCGAAGAAGCGCGCGCCCGCGGTTTGAGGCGCCGCCTCGGGCAGCCCGGCTGGCTCGAGCGGCGCGCGTAGGCGCCGCGGGCTCATCTTCGCGAAGTCTGGGCGAACTTTCGTTCGCCTTTCCCATCCGCACCTGGATGAACCACGCTTAGCGGTTACGCTGGGACTGGTTTATT
>DATGHJ010000595.1:0-2528 GCA_035308085.1 Trinickia sp.
CGCCGCAGGGCGAGTTCGCGCAGCGCGATCAGATTGCCTTTGCGGAAGAAGTTGCGCACCGCGTGCTCGGCCTGACGCGGCATGTAAACCTTGCCCTCGCGCATCCGGTCGAGCAGCTCGTCGGCCGGCAGGTCGACCAGCGTGACCTCGTCGGCGACATCGAACACGCGGTCCGGCACGGTCTCCCAGACGCGGATCCCGGTGATCTGTCCGACCACGTCGTTGAGGCTTTCGAGGTGCTGGACGTTGACCGTCGTATAGACGTCGATGCCCGCGGCGAGCAGTTCGTGCACGTCCTGCCAGCGCTTCAAGTGCCGCGCGCCCTGCACGTTCGAGTGCGCAAGTTCGTCGACGAGAATGAGCTGCGGTTTTCTCGCGAGCGCCGCGTCGAGATCGAACTCGCCGAGCGCGCGCCCGCGGTATTCGATCTGCTGCAGCGGCAGCACGTCGAGCCCTTGCACGAGCGCCTCCGTCTCCTGGCGCTTGTGCGTCTCGACGATGCCGACGACGACGTCGATGCCCTCGTCCTTGTGCCGGCGCGCCGCCTGCAGCATCGCGTAGGTCTTCCCGACGCCGGCAGACGCGCCGAAGAAAATCTTCAGCTTGCCGCGCTGACGCTTTTCTTCATCGCGCTGCAGCTTGTCGAGCAGCTCATCGGGATTGGGTCGGTTCATGCGGTTCGCAGCTGACGCTGCAGCAGTGGCAATAGGAGATTGTGTTCTGAATGCTTACAAATGGCAAAAGGCGACGCCGCGAAAAAAGCGGCGCCGCCTTTGCTCGCGAACGAGGTCAGCCGTGCTGGGCCTGGTCGAGCGCGAGATTCAGTTCGAGCACGTTCACACGCGGCTCGCCGAGCACGCCGAACTGACGGCCCAACGTGTACTTGTCGACGAGCGCGGCGACGTCGGCCTCCGACATCTTGCGCGCAGCGGCAACGCGTGCGATCTGGTACTGCGCCGCGGCCGGGCTGATCTCGGGATCGAGACCGCTGCCCGACGACGTCACCAGATCGACCGGCACCGGCTTGCTCACATCGGTGCCCGCCGCCTTCAGCGCTGCGATGCGGCCTTTGACCTCATCGGCGAGCGCCGGGTTGGTCGGGCCCGTGTTCGAGCCGCCCGAGCTCTGCGGGTTGTACGGCATCGGCGACGTGGCGGAGAGACGGCCCCAGAAGTACTGCGGCGCATCGAACTGCTGGCCCATCAGCGACGAGCCGACCACCTTGCCGTCCTTCTCGAGCATGCTGCCGTTCGCCTGTTTGTTGAACACGGCCTGCCCGAACGCGGTCATCACGGCGGGATAAGCGAGTCCGGTAATCGCGGCGAGCACCGCGAAGATCACGATCATCGGACGGAACAAAGTTTTCATGATTTTTCCTCAAAACCAGCCGATTAGGCCCAGCCGAACGCGGCGAGCACCATGTCGATCAGCTTGATGCACGGGAACGGCAACAGGATGCCGCCGAGCCCGTAGATCAGCAGGTTGCGGCGCAGCAGCGATGCGGCACCCAGCGGACGGTACTTGACGCCCTTGAGCGCGAGCGGGATCAGCGCGACGATGATCAGCGCGTTGAAGATCACCGCCGACAGGATCGCCGACGACGGCGAGCTCAAGTGCATCACGTCCAGCACGCGCAGTTGCGGATAGGTCGTCGCGAATGCGGCGGGAATGATCGCGAAATACTTCGCGACGTCGTTCGCAATCGAGAACGTCGTGAGCGAGCCGCGCGTCATCAGCATCTGCTTGCCGATCTCGACGATCTCGATCAGCTTCGTCGGGTTCGAATCGAGATCGACCATGTTGCCCGCTTCCTTCGCGGCCTGCGTGCCGGTGTTCATCGCCACCGCGACGTCGGCCTGCGCGAGCGCCGGGGCGTCGTTGGTGCCGTCGCCGGTCATCGCGACGAGTCGGCCTTCGGCCTGGTGGGCGCGGATCGTCGTCAGCTTGGCTTCCGGCGTGGCTTCGGCGAGGAAATCGTCGACGCCTGCTTCGGCCGCGATGGCCGCGGCGGTGAGGCGGTTGTCGCCCGTCACCATCACGGTCTTGATGCCCATCTTGCGCAACTCGGCGAAGCGCTCCTTGATGCCGCCCTTGACGATGTCCTTCAGCTCGATCACGCCGAGCACGCGCGCCGCGCCTTCGCCCTTGTCCGCGACCACGAGCGGCGTGCTGCCGCGCCGCGCGACGTCGTCCACCGCGCTCGACACTTCGCTCGGATAGCGCCCGCCGTTGGTTTCGACGTACTTCTTGATCGCGTCGGCCGCGCCCTTGCGGATCTCGCGATTCGGAAGGTCGACGCCGCTCATGCGGGTCTGAGCCGAAAAGCCGATGAACTCCGCGCGCAGCGCAGCCATGTCGCGCTGGCGAATGTTGAAGCGTTCCTTCGCGAGTACGACGATGCTGCGGCCCTCCGGCGTTTCGTCGGCCAGCGACGAAAGTTGTGCCGAGTCGGCCAGTGCTTCTTCGGTCACGCCCGGTGCCGGGATGAACGTCGAGGCTTGACGATTGCCGAGCGTGATCGTGCCGGT
>DATGHJ010000596.1:0-8249 GCA_035308085.1 Trinickia sp.
CTGTCGACACAGCTCGTCATCAGCATCGCCGCCGGTATTCGCGCCGCCGACCTGTCGCGCTGGCTCGGCGGCTATGCGCGCATCGTGCGGACCATGCCGAACACGCCGGCGCTCGTCGGCATGGGCGTGACGGGGCTCGCGGCGTTGGCCGAAGTCGACCAAGCGGGCCGCGCGCTCGCCTCGCAAGTGCTTGGCGCGGTCGGCGAAACGGTCTGGTTCGACGATGAATCGAAGATCGATGCCGTCACCGCGATCTCCGGCAGCGGCCCGGCCTACGTGTTCTATTTCATCGAAGCGCTGCAAGAGGCGGCGCGTCAGCTCGGCATGGACGAGGCCCAGGGCCGCGCGCTCGCGGTCGCGACATTCACCGGCGCGGCCCAATTGGCCGCGCAGTCGGGCGAACCGGCAAGCGTGCTGCGCGAGCGCGTGACGTCGAAAGGCGGCACGACGGCCGCGGCGCTGGCGTCATTCGACGCGCAGAGCGTCAAGGATGCGATCGTGCGCGGCGTGCTGGCGGCCGAGGCGCGTGCGAAGCAAATGGGAGACGAGCTCGGCAAGCAGTGATTGCCGGCCTGGCTCAAACAAGAAGCGCTGCGCGATGCAGCGCTTCGACAAGGCTTGCCGACGGACGGACGGGCGCGCGAACGAGCGGAGCGCCCGGGCTGCGCTCGCCCAGCATCCGCCTCAGAACCCCGCCGCGGCGTAATGCGCGGCAATCCCGACGAACAACGCCCCACCCAGCCAGTTGTTGTGCCTGAACGCCGCGAAGCAAGGCATCCGCTCGCGACCGCGAATCAAGGTGTAGTGGTAGATCGCGCAGCCGACCGCCGCCGCCCAGCCCAGCCAATACAGCACGCCGAAGCCGAGCGCGATGCCGATCCACACATAGATGCCGAGCGTTACCGCGTAACAGGTCATGATCGCGAGCACGTCGAAGCGGCCGAACGTGAGCGCCGAAGTGCGGATGCCGATCTTGATGTCGTCGTCGCGATCGACCATCGCGTATTCGGTGTCATACGCGACCGACCAGAACACATTCGCGAGCAGCATCACCCACGCAAGCATCGGCACATGATCCTGCACGGCGGCGAACGCCATCGGAATGCCGAAGCCGAACGCGATGCCGAGGTACGCCTGCGGGATCGCAAAGAACCGCTTCGTGAACGGATACGACCCCGCGACGAACAGCGCCGCCACCGACAGCTCCTTCGTCAGCGTGTTGAGCGGAAGAATCAGGAGGAACGCGATGATCGACAGCCCCACCGCGATCGCCACCGCTTCCCACGCCCGGATCTTGCCCGACGTGATCGGACGATTCTCGGTGCGCTTTACGTGCCGGTCGAAATCGCGGTCGGCGTAATCGTTCATCGCGCAGCCCGCCGAGCGCATCAGCACCGTGCCGAGCGCGAAGATCGCAAGGAGCGACAGCGACGGACGGCCGTTCGCTGCAATCCACAGCGCGTTGAGCGTGGGCCAGAGCAGAAGCAGGCTGCCGATCGGCTTGTCCATGCGGACCAGGCGCAGATAGAGAGGGAGTCGGGCGAACATGGGCGGGCGAGTGAAAGCAATCCCGATATTTTAGAGCCGAAATGAAAAGGGCCTTCCGATTCCATCCAGAAGGCCCTTCTCGTGCGACAGGCTAGCGGCGACGAACGCGCTTGCCTGCGACAACGCTTAAGCCAGCATCGCGCGCAGCATCCACGCGGTCTTTTCGTGCGTCTGCATGCGTTGCGTCAGCAAGTCGGCGGTCGGCTCGTCGTTGGCTGCTTCCGTTGCCGGGAAGATTTCGCGCGCCGTGCGCGCCACCGCTTCCTGACCCTCGACCAGTTGGCGGATCATCTCTTCCGCAGCGGGCACGCCGTCCGCCTCGGGAATCGACGACAGCTTCGCGAATTCCTTGTAGCTGCCCGGCGCCGCCACGCCCAGCGCGCGGATGCGCTCGGCGATCGCGTCGACGGCGAGCGCCAGTTCGTTGTACTGCGTCTCGAACATCAGATGCAGCGTATTGAACATCGGGCCCGTCACGTTCCAGTGGAAGTTGTGGGTCTTCAGGTACAACGTGTAGGTATCCGCGAGCAGGCGCGAGAGGCCGTCCGCGATCTTCTTGCGATCTTTGTCGCTGATGCCGATATTGATTTGCGGTGCAGTGCTTTTCTTCGCCATGGCGACTCCGTGAGAAGTGTGGTTCAACCGGCTGGAACGATCGGCTGACCGCCCAGTCAGCGCTCGTTCAGGCGCCCGACAGTGTAGCGTAGAACGATGCCGCGTCGGCGTTACGGCCGCACGCAGCGCGCAGGTTCATTGGCCAAGCGCAAACTGCAAACCATGCGCGACGATCACGGCGAAGCCGCTGCCGACGATCGCGAGCCCGATCGCCTTCTGAGCGAGTGCGATGCCGTTCTTGCGCGTTGCGGGTTGCGCAAACAACGCATCGCCGATATTCAACATCACCTGGGTCATGATCGTTTCTCCTTGAATTTCACAATGTTTCCTGAAAGGCACGCGTGTCGTGATGCGCGTGCCCTTCGCCCTGCTTGCTTGCTTACTCCGCCTTCGCCGCCTTCTGCTTCGCGATCGCAGCGATCACGCCTTCCGCGTACGCCGGATCGGCCGGGCGGAAATGCTCGATCTGACGCGCGACGATGTCTTCCGGCACGCCGTCGATGTGACGCGCGATGTTCGCGAACAGACGCTCGCGCTGGCCCGCATCGAACAGCCGGAAGAGCGCGCCCGGCTGGCGGTAGTAGTCGGCGTCCTCGCGATGGTCGTAGCGCTCGACCACGCCCGCCGCGAGCGGCGGCTCGGCCGCGTTGCGATCCTGCGCGAATTCGCCGAAACGGTTCGGCTCGTAGTTCACCGTGCCGCCCAGATTGCCGTCCGTGCGCATCGCGCCGTCGCGGTGGAACGAGTGATGGAACGGGCACTTCGGCGCATTCACCGGAATCTGGTGATGATTCACGCCCAAGCGATAGCGATGCGCGTCGCCGTACGAGAACAGGCGCCCTTGCAGCAGACGGTCCGGCGAGAAGCTGATGCCCGGCACGACGTTGGCCGGCGTGAATGCCGCCTGCTCGACGTCCGCGAAGTAGTTCTGCGCATTGCGGTTCAGCTCGATCACACCGACGTCGATCAGCGGGTAATCCTGGTGCGGCCAGATTTTCGTGATGTCGAACGGGTTGTACGGCACCTTCGCCGCATCGGCTTCCGGCATCACCTGGATGCGGAACGCCCACTTCGGGAAGTTCTGCTTGTCGATGTTCTCGATCAGGTCTCGCTGCGCGCTTTCACGGTCACCCGCGATCACCTGGGCGGCTTCCGCGTCGCTATAGTTCTCGATGCCGTTCAGCGACTTGAAGTGGAATTTCACCCAGAAGCGCTCGTGGTTCGCGTTGATGAACGAGAACGTGTGCGAGCCGAAACCGTGCTGCTGGCGATAGTTCTTCGGAATTCCGCGGTCGCTCATCAGGATCGTGACCTGGTGCAGCGACTCCGGATGATGCGCCCAGAAGTCCCATGCGGCGACATTGCTGCGCATGTTCGTGTACGGATCGCGTTTCTGCGAATGGATGAAGTCCGGGAACTTGAGCGGATCGCGGATGAAGAACACGGGCGTGTTGTTGCCGACCACGTCCCAGTTGCCTTCTTCCGTATAGAACTTGATTGAGAAGCCGCGCACGTCGCGCTCGGCGTCGGCCGCACCGCGCTCGCCCGCGACCGTCGAGAAGCGGATGAAGAGCGGCGTTTCCTTGCCGACTTGCGAGAACAGCTTCGCCTTCGTGTAGCGCGAGATGTCGTGCGTGACTTTGAGCGTGCCGAATGCGCCCGAGCCCTTCGCATGGACACGGCGCTCGGGAATCACTTCACGGTCGAAATGCGCGAGCTTCTCGAGCAGCCACACGTCTTGCAGAGCGATCGGGCCGCGCGGACCCGCGGTGATCGAGTTCTGGTTGTCGGCGACGGGTGCGCCTGCTGCGGTGGTGAGAGTACGGTCGGACATCCGGAGCTCCTAATGGGTAGTTTTATGGGGAGTGGGAAAGCAATGACTCGGAATGCGCGGTTTACGCCGACAGCGCGCGATCGACCAGAAGCGAGAAGGCCACGGTGCGTGCTCCATGGAACATCGAGGCAGCCTGGCTACCGGTGCTGGCTTGCTGAGGCGCGGTTTCAGGTTGGGCTGGGTTTGTCGTGAGCGGGACAAAGGGCTGATTCATGGCTTCCTCCATGGGTATGGGACGCGAGATCCATGGAGGAAAGTCTACCGATGCCTATTGAATTATTGAATTCGATTAATTTTATCTATTCAATAGGCGGTGCCTAAATGCGGCCTGACCGTAGGTCGGCTATGTGCATTGGGCACTTGGAGACTATCGGAGCAGGCTGAATTCGCTCCGGGGGCGGTCGGATGCGCCGGTGCGCCGCACGGCCCATCCGACCCTGAATGCGGCTCGTCGCCGCGCTTTCGAGGTTGCGGCGGCCTCAGTTGAAGGCAACCGGCATGTCGAGCTTGCTGACCCCCGGCAGGTCGCACGAGGTGATCGCCTCACTGATCGCCTCGATGGCCGGCATGCGCGTAAAGCTCTTGCGCCACGCGAGCACGACACGGCGGTCCGGCACCGGCTCTTCGAACGGCACGTAGCTCAACAGCCCCGCGTCCACGCCCGGCGCACGCGGTTTCACCTCGAGCACCGACATGCGCGGCAGCACGGTAATGCCGACGCCGCTCGCCACCATGTGCCGGATCGTCTCCAGCGACGACCCTTCGAAGGTCTTCTGAATCCCGTCGGCGTTCTGCGAAAAGCGCATCAGCTCGGGGCAGACGCCAAGCACGTGATCGCGGAAGCAATGCCCGCTGCCGAGCAGCAGCATCGTCTCCTGCTTCAGATCGCTGGCGTCGATTTTCTTGCGCGCCTCCCACGCGTGCCCCGAAGGCAGCGCGACGACAAACGGCTCGTCGTACAGCGGGCGCACCATCAAGCCGGTTTCGGGAAACGGCAGCGCCATGATCGCAACGTCGATCTCGCCCTGCTTGAGCAGCTCGATCAGCTTGAGCGTGTAGTTCTCCTGCAGCATCAGCGGCATCTGCGGGACGTTCTTGATCATCTGCTTGACGAGCGTCGGCAGCAGATAGGGCCCGATCGTGTAGATCACGCCGAGCCGCAGCGGGCCGACGAGCGGGTCCTTGCCCTGCTTGGCGATTTCCTTGATCGCGAGCGTCTGCTCGAGCACGCGCTGCGCCTGCGTAACGATCTGCTCGCCGATCGGCGTCACGCTGACTTCGCTCGTGCCGCGCTCGAAAATCTGCACGTTGAGCTCGTCTTCGAGCTTCTTGATGGCGACCGACAGCGTCGGCTGGCTGACGAAGCACGCCTCGGCCGCGCGCCCGAAGTGGCGCTCCCGGGCCACTGCGACGATGTATTTCAGTTCTGTGAGCGTCATTGAGGGACCAATCAAGGTATTGGAGTCGATAGGTTTAAGTTATACACCGATGCGCACGATTCGCCAACCTTCAAAGGTCCCTATCACGTCGCCCTATGCCATCCGGCCGACGAAAAGCGCTCGCCGCCAGCGCTACGCCTTCAGGTACTGCTCGCGCGCGCCGAGCCAGCGGGCGAGGTGCTGGGTGACGACCTCGGGATACTCAGCGAGGAGCCGTGTGGCCGCCTCGCGCGCGGGCTCGATCAGCCAGCCGTCCCGCTGCAAATCGGCGAAGCGCAGCATCGCCTCGCCCGATTGCCGCGAGCCCAGGAATTCGCCCGGACCACGGATTTCGAGGTCGCGGCGCGCGATTTCGAAGCCGTCGGTGGTTTCGCGCATGGTCTGCAGGCGCGCCCGCCCCGCCAGCGAGAGCGGTCCGCTATAAAGCAGCACGCATGCCGACGCCGTACTCCCGCGCCCCACCCGGCCGCGCAACTGGTGCAATTGCGCGAGGCCGAAGCGTTCCGCGTGCTCGATCACCATTAGCGAGGCGTTCGGCACGTCGACGCCGACTTCGATCACCGTCGTCGCGACGAGCAACTGCACTTCGTTGCGCGAGAACGCGTCCATCACGGCGGCCTTCTCGCCGGGCGCGAGCCGCCCGTGCACGAGGCCGACGCGCAGTTCCGGCAGCGCGGCGGCCAAGGTCTCGAACGTTTCCACGGCGGTCTGGAGCTGCAGCGTCTCGCTTTCCTCGATCAGCGGACAGACCCAATAGACCTGCCGCCCGGTGAGCGCCGCTTCGCGCACGCGGCCGATCACCTCGTCGCGGCGCGCGTCGGAGACGAGCTTCGTCACGATCGGCGTGCGGCCGGGCGGGAGTTCGTCGATCGTCGAGACGTCGAGGTCCGCGTAGTAGGTCATCGCGAGCGTGCGCGGGATCGGCGTCGCGGACATCATCAGCTGATGCGGCTGGAAGCTGGCCGCGCCATCGGCGGCGTTTTGCGCCTTCGCGCGCAGCGCGAGACGTTGCGCGACGCCGAAGCGGTGTTGTTCGTCGACGATCACGAAGCCGAGCCGCGCGAACTCGACCGCATCCTGGATGATCGCGTGCGTGCCGATCACGAGCTGCGCCGCGCCGGACGCCGCCGCTTCGAGCGCCGCGCGTTTTTCCTTCGCCTTCAAGCTGCCCGCGAGCCACGCGACCGTGACGCCGAGCGGTTCGAGCCAGCCGCGCAGCTTGCGCGCATGCTGCTCGGCGAGGATTTCGGTCGGCGCCATCAACGCCGCCTGGTAGCCCGCGTCGATAGCCTGCGCGGCAGCGAGCGCGGCCACGACCGTCTTGCCAGCGCCGACGTCGCCTTGCAAGAGGCGCTGCATCGGGTGCGGCTGGGTCAGGTCGGCCGCGATCTCGGCGCCGACGCGCTGCTGCGCGCGCGTCAAGGCGAACGGCAGCGCGCGAGAGAGACGCGCCGTCAGCGATTCGGGGTCGTGAGCCGCGCGCTGCGGCATGACGGGCGCCGAGCGGGTGCGGCGCTCTTCGTGCGCGCGCTTGAGCGAAAGCTGCTGTGCGAGCAGCTCCTCGAACTTGATCCGCGACCACGCCGGATGCGTGCCGTCGATCAGCGCGGCTTCATCGGCGTCGGCGCTCGGGTGGTGCAGCGTGCGGACCGCCTGCATCAGCGGCGGCAGGTTCAGCGGCCGGAAGTACGCGTCGGCGATCGGCGGCGGCACCAGTTCGGGCAGCGCCGTGCGCGCGAGCGCATTGTCGATCGCCTTGCGCAGATACGCCTGCGAAACCCCCGCCGTGCTCGGGTACACGGGCGTGAGCGCCTGCGGCAGCGGCGTGTCCTCGTCGACGGGACGCACGGCCGGATGGACCATCTCGATGCCGAAAAAACCGCCGCGCACGTCACCGCGCACGCGCAGACGCGTGCCCACCGCCATCTGCTTGACCTGCGAGCCGTAGAAATTCAGAAAGCGCAGCGTCAACTCTTCGCCCGCTTCGTCGCGCAGCTTGACGACGAGTTGGCGGCGCGGACGGTACGCGATCTCGTTGTCGAAGACGACGCCTTCGGTCTGCGCCGTCTCGCCCGGCAGCAGCTCGCCGACCGGCGTGAGCGACGTCTCGTCTTCGTAGCGCATCGGCAGATGCAGCACGAGGTCGATGTCGCGTTTCAGGCCGAGTTTGGCGAGCTTGTCGGCGGTTTTGGGGAGCTTGGCGGGGGCGTCGTCGTTTTCTTGTTGACCCTGACCCGCGGAAACCCGTCTAGCGTCAGCCCGAGCCGGCTTCGCGGCAGCGGCTTGCGCGCGCGGCGCTCCAGTTTCGGCCTCGCTCGCCGCCCCCGCCCGCGCCGCGCGCCGCTTCGGCTTCTCGGGCGCATCGTCGTCGGAGTCGGGCAATCGGCGTTCGGACAAGGGCATGAGTCTCTTCGCAAGTACAATAGCGGCTTTAACAGGGTTGGCGGATCAGCGGGCAAGCCGGATTCCGGCTCCACATTCAGGCGCACCGCCTGACGAGCCACGCCATCATAGCGGCCCGCCCGGCCGCCTGACCACCGTATGGCGCCTTCCCGCAGCAAACCAGCGCAGCAGCATGTTCACCCTTTCCGATTTCGATTTTAATCTGCCGCCCGAGCTGATCGCGCAAACGGCGCTCACCGAGCGCAGCGCGAGCCGTTTGCTCGACGTGGATAACCACGCCGCGATAGCCGCTTTCACCGATCGCCACTTCACCGAGCTGCCCAACCTGCTCGAACCTGGCGACCTGCTTGTCTTCAACGATACCAAAGTCCTGAAGGCTCGGTTCCTCGGCCAAAAGGCCAGCGGTGGCC
>DATGHJ010000597.1:0-3095 GCA_035308085.1 Trinickia sp.
TGCCGATCGCGACCATCGTCGCCGGATTCCCATGGAACACGTTGACGAGAATCGGCACGCCGACGCCGCCCGTCATCACCGGAAACGCGGCGAAGCCGTTGCCCATCACCATCGTGAACAGCGCCATGCCGATGCAGTACACGGCCACCGCGACAAAGCGGTAATCGAGGCTGATGTACGACGTGGTCACATGCGCGACCGCCTTGCCCACGCCCGCATCGGAAAACACGAGGCCGAGCATGCCGAGCATCTGCGGCAACACGGCCGCCCACGACAGGGCATCGACCAAGCGCCGCGCTTCCTTCATCGATTGCCCGACGGTATCGCGCGTCATCAAGCAAGCAATCGCGAGCGCGATCACGCAGCCAAAGCCGAAGCCGATCAGCGTGACGTTCTTCGGATCGACGAGCGGCGTGCCGCCGAACATGAGATGGCTCGCGGCGAGCGTCACGATCACCGTGACGACGGGAATCGTCAGAGCGGGGATGAAGAGCTTGTTGCCGAGACGCGTCGCGCTCGCGCGGCGCGCGTCTTCGGAGAGCGTTTTCGGCTTGCCCGCCGTCACCCCGCCGAAGCCGGCGATCAGCGCCATCACGATCACGAGCGCGCCGACTACTGCGACCGGCAGCTTGTCGCCGATCAGAAAGATGAACGCGTACAGAATCCAAAAGCCGCCTGCAGCAAAACGCCGTGGATGCTCCTTATCGACGAGAATCATCCCGCCGACGATCAAGAGCGTGAGCCCGACGAGCCAGAACAAATAGTTGAGCGTGATCGTCATGCCTGGTCTCCTGCGGCGTTCGACGTGTCTTGCGAGGCATGGGGATCGGCATCGGCTTCGGATTGGCCGGCGCGTTGCCCTCCGAGCTCTTTTTCTAGCCGGCGATCGAGCAAGTAAAGCCTGAAACCGTGGATCAGAAATGCGCAGAGTGCCGTCGGCATCCCCCACACCGCGACGCGCTGCGGCTCGACGCTGATGCCCGCTTCCTTGAGGAACGTGACCATCAGCACGATCGCGCCGAACGCGACGAAGATGTCCTCGCCGAAGAAGAGGCCGACGTTGTCCGCCGACGCAGCGTACGCGCGCAGCCGGTAGCGCACCGCGTCGCCGATTTTGCCGAAGCGGGTTTCGGTCGCGCCCTCGGCCATCGGCGCGAGCAGCGGCCGCACCATCTGCGGATGTCCGCCAAGTCCGGTCAGTCCGGCCGCGGCAGTCAGCTCGCGCACGAGCAGATAGATGATGAGCAGCCGTCCGGCGGTCGCGGCCTTGATGCTCGCGATCCACATCTGCGCGCGCTCGCGCAGCCCGTGCCGTTCGAGCAGCCCGATCACCGCGAGCGGCAAAAACAGGATGACTGGGATGTTGCGGGTCTTCAAAAAGCCGCTGCCGATCGCGGCGAGGATTTTGTCGGGCGGGAAATGCGCGGCGAACGCGGTCACGATCGAGGCGGCCGCGACGATCAGCATCGGATTGAAGCGCAGCAAGAATCCAATGATGATGACGGCCACCCCGATCAGCGGCCATAGGCTGACGGTGGTCTGCATGGTGTTGTCTCCAAACGGTGTCAAACCAAACCGCCGCGCTGCTTGCCTCGACGCGCGGGTGGCGCGCGAAGCGGGCAATGCGGCGAACTTTCTCGGAAGCGCGGCACGTCCTGGGTTTTTTTCGTGTCGCGGGTTTGCTTCGTGCGGCTCTTCTGATGTTTGTCGTGGTTTTCTGGCCGCTGGCACTGCACTTGGCAGACGCCCCGCAAGGAGCGGGGCGTCTGTCGCACTGCGATGCTGGTTTAGGCTGCGTTCTCCGTAAGCCGCTGGCTCAGGCGCGCAGCACGCTGGCCGGGTGGACCTCGATGCCGTTGGCCTCGAGCGCGTCGCGAATCCGGCGCGCGAAGGCGAGGGCGTGTGGGCCGTCGCCGTGCAGGCAGATCGTCTGGGCGTTGAGCGGCACCCACTTGCCGTCGATCGCTTTCACTTTCCGGTCGCGCACCATCGTGAGCGTGCGTTCGAGCATTTCGTCTTCGTCGTCGATCATCGCGCCGGGCTGGCTGCGCGGCACGAGCGAGCCGTCTGAGCGGTAGCCGCGGTCGGCGAACACCTCCTCGACTGCGACGAGCCCGGCGCGGCGCGCCGCGTCGACGAAACTGCTGTTGGCGAGACCGAACACGGCGACCGACGGGTCGAAGTCATGCACCGCCGACACGATCGCATCGGCGATCCCCGGGTCGCGCGCGGCCTGGTTGTACAGCGCGCCGTGCGGCTTCACGTGGACGATGCGCCCGCCCTCGGCCTGCGCGATCGCGGACAGCGCGCCGAGCTGGTAGAGCACGCCCGCGTAAATGTCGCCGGCGGGCAGGTCCATCTCTTTTCTGCCGAAGTTTTCGGGGTCGTTGAAGCTCGGATGCGCGCCGATCGCCACGCCTTTTTCGACGGCCCAACGCACACAGTCGCGCATCGCGTTGGCGCCGCCCGCGTGCCAGCCGCACGCGATGTTTGCCGAGCTGACGAAATCCAGCAGCGCCTCGTCGAATCCGCAGCCTTCGCCGAGATCGGCATTCAAATCGATTTCCATGGTGGTGACCTCTTCTATATTGCTCAAGCGGCGCGCGTCCGGCCACGCAACCGCTCCTCGTGCATGGCGATCGCGACATCGATCTGCCGCAGATACGCCCGTTCTTCGTGGAGCGCATAAAGCGCTTCTTCTTGTGTTGTCGGGATGAAGCGGATGCTGCCGTTCAGACGCACCTGCGCGAGCTTCCAGAGGTCCGCGCGAATCACCGCGCCGATCTTCGGGTAGCCGCCCGTGGTCTGCGCGTCGCTCATCAGCACGATCGGCTGGCCGTTGGGCGGCACCTGGATTGTGCCCGGCAGCACCGCGTGCGACAGCAGATCGCCCGGCCGCGTGCGCTTGAGCTGCGTGCCCGAGAGCCGGTAGCCCATGCGATTGCTGTTCGGCGTCACGACCCATTCGTCTGCCCAGAACGCGCCATGCGCGTCGGTGGTGAAGCTGTCGTACTCCGGGCCGCGCAACACGCGGATCGGCACGGCCCAGTCGGCGCCCGGCCCATGCTTGCCGCGCCGCACCGGCTCGTGCGCGA
>DATGHJ010000598.1:0-2456 GCA_035308085.1 Trinickia sp.
CCCGATCCGCCGGAAAGGCTCGTGCCTCCGATGACGGCGGCGGCGATCGCGTCGAGCTCGTAGCCGGTGCCCGCGGTCGGCTGCGCGGAATTCAAGCGCGAGGTGAGCACCACGCCCGCGAGCGCCGCCATCACGCCGGAAATCGAGTACACCCACAGCTGCACGCGATCGACCTTCACGCCCGAGAGCCGCGCCGAATCGGCGTTGCCGCCCGTAGCGTAGACGTGGCGGCCGAACACGGTTTTGCGCAGCACGAACCAGAACACGCCGAACATGATCAGCATCAGCACGACGGGAATCGGAATCAGGCGCGCGACGTAGCCGCCGCCGAGCATCGAGAAGACCTCGCTGTTGAAGTTGCTGATCGGACTGCCGTCGGAGACCACCAGCGCGAGGCCGCGCAGCACGGTCATCGAACCGAGCGTGGCGATGAACGGCGCGACCTTGCCCTTGCTGATCACGAGGCCGTTGACGAGGCCCATCAGACCGCCGGCGACGATGCCGAGCAAGGTGGCCAGCATCGGCGGCATGCCCGAGCGCATCAGGCTCGCGATCATCACCGACGACAGCGCCAGAATCGATCCGACCGACAAATCGATGCCGCCGAGCAGGATCACGAGCGTCATGCCGAAGCCGATCAGCGCGTTGATCGACGCCTGGCGCATCACGTTGAGCAAGTTGCCGACGGTGAGGAAATCGGGGCTCGTCAGCGACAGGCCGACCGCCACGATCACGAGCGCGATGAACGGCCCGAGCTTTTGCAGCGTGGCCTTGTTACTGGGTGTCAGGGTGGATTGCACGGTCTTGGTACTCGGTAGCGGCGGGAGCGGCCGCCGGTTGGATGAACAATGGCGCGGCTTCGCTCATGGGATTCAAGCGGCGGCCGTCGCGGCTCGCGCCGGCGTGCCGCCCGTGGCGGCGGTCATGATGGATTCCTGGGTGGCGTCCGCGGCGGCGAAGATGCCGTTTTGGCGGCCCTCGTGCACGACGAGGATGCGGTCGCTCATCGCGAGCACTTCCGGCAATTCCGACGACACCATCACGATCGCCACGCCCAGCGCCGCGAGCTGGTTGATGACGGCGTAGATCTCGGCCTTGCCGCCCACGTCGACGCCGCGCGTCGGTTCGTCGAGCAGCAGAACCTTCGGCGGCCGTGCCAGCCACTTGGCGAACACCACCTTCTGCTGATTGCCGCCGGAGAGCGCCTTGACGTCGAGTTCGGCGTCGCGCGTGCGAATGCGCAGTTGCTTGATGAGGCCCGCCACGGCCGCGCGTTCCGCCGAATCGCTCACGACGCCAAGCCGCGCGTATCGGTTCAGATGAACGAGCGTCGCGTTCTCGCGCACCGACATGCCGAGCACGAGCCCCTGGCTCTTGCGGTCTTCGGTGACGAAGCCGATGCCGGCGCCGATTGCGCTCGACGGATCGCGAATGTCGAGGGCGCGGCCGTCGAGCGTGATGTGCCCCGCCGTCTTGCGGCTCGCGCCGAATAGGGCCTTGAGGATTTCGCTGCGGCCCGCGCCCATCAGGCCCGCGACGCCGAGCACTTCCCCCGCGCGGACTTCGAACGAAATGCCGGAGATATGGCCGTCGTCGGCGAGGTTCGAGACTTCGAGGCGCACCGCACCGGGCGTCGTATCGCGGCGCGGAAAGCGTTCGCCGATTTCGCGGCCCACCATCAGGCGCACCACGTCTTCGAAATGCGTGTCCGCGATGGCCCGAACGCCGACGAACGCGCCGTCGCGCAGCACGCTCAGCTTGTCGCAGATATGGAAGATCTCTTCCATCCGATGCGACACATAGACGATTGCCACGCCGCGCGCCTTCAGCTCGCGCATGATCTTGAAGAGCGTCTCGATCTCGCGCTCGGTCAGCGCGGCGGTCGGTTCATCCATCACCAGCACGCGCGCGTCGAGCGACAGCGCCTTCGCGATTTCCACCATCTGCTGCTGGCCGATCGACAGCCGCTCCGCTTCAATTTGCGGATCGATGCGCGCGGCGCCGAGCATGTCGAGCCACTTCTGCGCTTGCCGGCGCATCGCGCCCGTATCGACCACGCCGAAGCGGCGCCGCTCGCGGCCCAGGAACATATTCTCCATCACCGTCAGTTGCGGGATCAGATTCAGTTCCTGATGGATGATCGCGATGCCGAGACGCTCGGCGTCGACGGTATTGCGGATCTGCACGGTCTTGCCGTCGATGGCGATCTCGCCCGCGTCGGCCTGGTAGACGCCGCAGAGGATCTTCATCAGCGTCGATTTGCCCGCGCCGTTTTCGCCCATCAGCGCGTGGATCTCGCCGGCGCCGATGTTGAAGTCGACGTTTTCGAGCACGCGCACCGGCCCGAACGCCTTGCAGATGCCGTGCAGAGTGACTTGCATCGCTCGCCTCGCGGAAACTTAGAAAATCACGCCCGAATGCAGGATCACATTCGCGTACGGGCTGCACTCTCCCGT
>DATGHJ010000599.1:0-2476 GCA_035308085.1 Trinickia sp.
CTACGAGCAGCGTCTCGCGCAGCTGAACGCGGCCCAGACGGGCAACGCGCAGAACGGCGCGACGCAACATTAACCCTAGAGCGGTGCCCGAGATCAAACAGCCCCCATGCAACGCTCCCCCCAAGGGGGCGGCCAGTGCACTTGGGGCGCCCCGGCGCGCACTGACATGAAGGTCGCCATCCTCGGCGCCGGTGCATGGGGCACCGCACTTGCCGGCCATCTGGCCGCTCGCAACGATGCGGTCCTGTGGGCGCGCGACAGCGCGCTCATCGCCGAACTCTCCTCCAGTCACGAAAACACGCACTATCTGCGCGGCGTCGCGCTGCCGGATGCGCTTCGCTATGAGGCCGATCTGGCCGCGTCGCTCGCGCACGCGGCAGGCGACGACGCGTTGTGCGTCGTCGCGACGCCAGTGGCGGGATTGCGCGCGCTGTGCCGCGCGATGCGCGATGCGCAGCAGGTGCCTGCGCATATCGTCTGGGTCTGCAAAGGCTTCGAAGCCGACACGCAATTGCTGCCGCATCAGGTGATCGCGGCCGAACTGGCCGAGCATCCGAGCAACGGCGTGCTCTCCGGGCCGAGCTTCGCGCGCGAAGTGGGATTGGGCTTGCCGGTCGCGCTGACGGTTGCAAGCGCGTCGCAAGCGTGCCGCGAGCGGACGCTTGCCGCGTTCCACCACGGGGCGATGCGGATCTATACGGGCGATGATGTCGTCGGCGTCGAAGTCGGCGGTGCGGTGAAGAACGTGCTCGCGATTGCCACCGGCATTGCCGACGGCCTCGGGCTTGGGCTGAACGCACGCGCCGCGCTCATCACGCGCGGTCTCGCAGAAATGTCGCGCCTTGGCGTGACGCTCGGCGGCCGTGCCGAAACGTTCACCGGGCTGACCGGTCTCGGTGACTTGATCCTGACTGCAACGGGCGATCTGTCTCGCAACCGGACGGTGGGCTTGCAGCTCGCCGACGGACGCACGCTTGACGATATCCTCGCCGCCCTCGGCCATGTCGCGGAAGGTGTGCGCTGCGCGCAAGCCGTGCTCGCGATCGCCCGCGCGCACGCGATTGAAATGCCGATTACGCAGGCCGTCTGTGCCGTGCTGTTCGACGGTGTCGCGCCGCGCGATGCCGTCAGCGCGCTGCTGCGGCGGGACGCCCGGGCGGAGTGAGTGCCCTCTCATGGGATCGAAGTAACGCGCGACCCCCCGCCTACATCACGCTCCGCCTTCGAAACCCGCCTGGCGCCACGCCTCGAACACGACGATTGCCACCGTATTCGACAGATTCAGGCTTCGGTTGCCGGGCCGCATCGGCAGCCGCACGCGTTGCTCGTTCGGAAAGCGATCCAGCAGTTCAGCGGGCAAGCCGCGTGTTTCCGCGCCGAACACGAACCAGTCGCCCGGCTGGAATGCGTGATCGTGAAAGCGTCCCGAGCCGCGCGTCGTGAACGCGAACATGCGCGCGGGATCGGGTGTCTCGGCGGCGATGAACGCATCCCAATCGCGATGCACCTGCATCTGCGCGTATTCGTGATAGTCGAGGCCGGCGCGGCGCATTTTTGCGTCGTCGAGCGGGAAGCCTAGCGGCTCGATCAGATGCAGCCGCGCGCCCGTGTTCGCGCACAGCCGGATGACATTGCCGGTGTTCGGCGGAATTTCGGGTTCGACGAGAACGACGTTGAACATGATTCGATCGATGCAGAACTAGTTTTTCGGGGTGCGCAGCACGACGAAGTTCGTCACGCGCCGCGCGCCGGCCGCCTTCAGCGTGCGGGCGAGCGCTTCGAGTGTCGCGCCGGAGGTCATCACGTCGTCGACGATCGCCACGTGCAAGCCGCGCACCGGCTTCGCCACAGTGAACGCCGTATCGACATTGTGCCGGCGCGCTTCGAGGTCGAGCCGCGATTGCGGCGCCGTGTCGACGTCGCGTCTGATCAACGCCACGTCGGCCGGAATATGCAGCGCACGTGCAAGCGGCTTTGCGATTTCGCAAGCCTGGTTGAAGCCGCGCTCGATCAGGCGTTGCCCGGCAAGCGGCACCGGTGCGAGGACGTCGGGCCGGTCGACGGTGTCGAGCCGATCGTCGGCTAGCCGCGCGAGGCGATCTGCAAACTCGCGTCCGAGCGCCAGACGCGCGCGAAACTTGAGAGCGAGCGCGAGGCCGTCGAGCGGCGCGCGATAGTCGGCGAGCGCGAGCGTCGCATCGAACGGCGGAGGCGCGCTCGCGCAGTCGCTGCACACATAGCGCACGTGCCCGTTCGGGCGCCTGCGGCCCGAAGACGGCAGCGGCAGGGCGCAACACGCACACCGCAAGCGCGCTTCATTCCAATAGACGCCGTCACATTCGATGCAAATCGTTCGCTGCGACATATTGCCGCATAAGACGCACAGATTGGGCAATGCGACGTTCGCCAACCGCGCAACGCGTGTCCAAGCGATATCGACCCAAGTCCGCACGCCCTTTTCGAGACAACGCGCGAG
>DATGHJ010000600.1:0-15419 GCA_035308085.1 Trinickia sp.
GCCACCAGCAGCATCCAACCCCAAGAATCGCGAGGTTCTTGGGGTTTTTTGTGTCGACCCGAGTTAGCGCTTCAGCGCTTACCGGGAGCCTTCGGCGGTCGACCCGAGTTAGCGCACGCCGGTGCCAGCGCCATTTCGGGACGGCATGATAAAATCTCGCTATTACAAGGACTTGCAACGCATTTGTCCCGCAAGTCCTTTTTTGTTTTCGGCTGCGAATTCTGCGTGCTCGTCATCCGGCCGGCGGGATGCGGCACATCGGCGGTGCATCGCGTCAGGCGATCAGCGGTATAAGCGGCGCGGCGCCTGTCGCCAAACGGTGCGACCTATACTGCATGAGCCGGCGCCGCCGGCACGCGTTGCCGCACGGCGCGGCCACCGCGCCGCCGCGACGCGAGCCTTCATCACTCACGGAGTTTCACGGTGATTCGGACAGACGCTAAGAACAGCGCGCTCGTGTTGTTTTCCGGCGGCCAAGATTCGGCCACATGCCTTGCCTGGGCGCTCGATCGCTACGAAACGGTCGAGACGCTCGGCTTCGATTACGGCCAGCGGCACCGTGTCGAGCTCGAATGCCGCGACGGCTTTCGCAGCGCGATTGCGCGCGAGTTTCCCGCCTGGGCGGACCGGCTAGGCGACGATCACATGATCGACTTGTCGGTGCTCGGCTCGATCAGCGATACCGCGATGACGCGCGAGATCCAGATCGAAGCGGCGGCCAACGGTCTGCCGAATACGTTCGTGCCCGGCCGCAACCTGATGTTCATGACGATCGCCGCGGCGATCGCCTACCGGCGCGGGTTGAAGGTGTTGGTCGGCGGCATGTGCGAGACCGATTTCTCGGGCTACCCCGATTGCCGCGACGACACGATGAAGGCGCTGCAAGTTGCGCTCAATCTCGGCATGGACAGCCGCTTCTTGCTCGAAACGCCGTTGATGTGGCTCGACAAGGCCGATACATGGCGCCTGGCGCAAACGCTGGGCGGCGATGCGCTCGTCGAGCTGGTGCGCGTCGAGACGCACACGTGCTACGTCGGCGAGCGCGCCGAGCTGCACGATTGGGGCTTCGGCTGCGGCGAATGCCCGGCGTGCCGTCTGCGTAAGCGCGGCTACGAAGCGTTTCTCGCGGGCGAGAAGGTGACAGAGCCAGCCTAAGCGGCTGGAATTAGAGAGCGGCATGACATACGCGGTAAAGGAAATTTTCTACACGTTGCAGGGCGAGGGCGCGAACGCCGGCCGCCCCGCTGTGTTTTGCCGGTTCGCCGGCTGCAATCTGTGGTCGGGCCGTGAGGAAGACCGCGCGGAAGCCGTGTGCCGCTTCTGCGATACCGATTTCGTCGGCACCGACGGCGAGAACGGCGGCAAGTACAAGAGCGCGGACGAACTCGTTGCGATGATCGCGTCGCTGTGGCCCGAGGGCGAGACGCACCGCTTCGTCGTCTGCACGGGCGGCGAGCCGATGTTGCAGATCGACCCGCCGTTCGTCGACGCGCTGCATGCCGCAGGCTTCGAGATCGCGATCGAAACGAACGGTTCGTTGCCGGTGCTCGAGACGATCGACTGGATCTGCGTGAGCCCGAAGGCCGACGCGCCGCTCGTCGTGACGAAAGGCAACGAGCTCAAGGTCGTGGTTCCGCAGGAGAATCAGCGCCTTGCCGACTACGCGAAGCTCGATTTCGACTATTTCCTCGTCCAGCCGATGGACGGCCCGTCGCGCGATTTCAATACGAAGCTCGCGATCGATTGGTGCAAGCGGCATCCACAGTGGCGCCTGTCGATGCAAACCCATAAGTACTTGAACATTCCGTGACACCGCCGTGCTGACGATTACCCGAAAACTCGAATTCGATGCGGGCCACCGCATCCCCGACCACCGCAGCCAGTGCCGCAACCTGCATGGGCACCGCTATGTGCTCGAAATCACGCTGCAAGGCGATGTCGTCGAAACCGAAGGCGCACCGGATTGCGGCATGGTGATGGATTTCGCCGACGTCAAATCGCTGGCGATGGAGCATCTCGTCAATCGCTGGGATCACGCGTTCCTCGTCTACGAGGGCGACGCGAAAGTGCGCGCGTTTCTCGATTCGATGCCGGACCATAAGACCGTGGTGCTCAACCGCATTCCGACCGTCGAAAACCTCGCGGCGATCGCGTTCGACGTGCTCGCCAACGTCTACGACGCGCACTATGGCGTGAACCTGCGGCTCTCGCGCGTGCGTCTCTACGAAACGCCGAATTGCTGGGCCGACGTGGTCCGCGACTAAGCAGTTATTGTCACGGTATGATCGTTCCGGGATAGCCATAAGCCATACACACACGGAGCGAGACATGCCGGAGACCTCATTCAAAAGCGGGCCTAGCGGGCCATACCACCACCCAGCCCGCCTCATCGGGCGTATTTCGTGCTGCACCACGCGCGCGGGAGGAATGCGTCGATGAGCGCCTTGACCAATCCCCTCAAGCAGCGCCTCAAGGAGGCCGACCCGCTCTACGGGTTGTGGCTGTCGCTCGGCAGCGAGAACGCGGCCGAGGCGCTCGCGCACGCCGGCTTCGACTGGCTTTGCATTGACATGGAACACGCGCCGAACGATTCCGGCGACGTCACCGCGCAACTGCGCGCGATCGCCGCCGCGCACTTGCCGAGCGAGCCCGTCGTGCGCGTGCCGGCCAAAGACCCGTGGCTCGTGAAGCGCGTGCTCGATGCGGGCGCGCGCACGATCATGTTCCCGAACATCGAATCGGCCGACGAAGCGGCGCACGCGGTGCGTCTCACTCAATACCAGAACGCGGGTTCGCCCGAGGGCTTGCGCGGCGTCGCCGGCGCTGTGCGGGCGGCCGCCTTTGGCATGCGGCGCGACTACGTGACGACCGCCAACGCTCAAATCGCGACGATCGTGCAGATCGAATCGGCGCGCGCGCTCGAAAACGTCGAAGCGATTGCGGCGACGCCGGGCGTCGATTGCTTGTTCATCGGCCCGGCCGATCTGTCGGCGAGCCTCGGTCATCTTGGCGACACCAAGCATCCGGAAGTACTGGCGGCGATCGCGCGCATCGTGGAAGCGGCGCGGCGCGCCGGGGTCGCCACCGGCATTTTCGCGCTGGACAGCGCCGGCGCGCGTCAGTATCGCGACGCCGGCTTTCGATTCATCGCGCTTGCGGCCGACGTCATGTGGCTCTTGCGCGCGACGCGGCAGGCGTTACAGGAGGTGCGGTCATGAACAAACGGGCTAGGACGGCCTGGTGGGCTATCTCGGCCGGGGCGGGCGTGGCGCTATCCGGCATCCTGGCGATGAGCGGCGCCGCTTATGCGCAGACGATGAAACAGGAAGCCCCCGATGCGGAAACGCAGGCGGCCGTCGCCGACTACAACGCCGGCAATCTTTCCGGGGCGCTGAAGGAGTTCCGGGATGCCGCCGAGCACGGCAGCCGGCTCGCCGAATTCAACTACGCGATGATGCTCTTGAACGGCGAGGGGACGCCGGCGAATGTCGAGGAAGGCAAGAAGTGGCTCAAGCGGGCGGCCGACGCGAACATGTCTCACGCGCAATACGTGTACGGCAAGATGTACGACGACGGCGATTTCGTCGCGCGCGATCCGACTGAAGCGCATCGCTGGTTCCTGAAGGCGGCGCAGCAGGGCCACGTGCAGGCGGAGCTCGCGCTCGCGAATCAGTTCCTCGACGGGCGCGGCACGTCGCGCGACAACAAGCAGGCGTTCATCTGGTACAAGAAGGCCGCCGAAGGCGGCGACATGACGGCGCAGTACGTGACGGGCTCGTTTTATGAGCGCGGCGGCGATGGCGTCGAGCAGAATCTGAACGTCGCGCGCGCCTACTATGCCGCCGCTGCCGCCCAGGGCGATCCGGCGGCGCGTCTCAAGTTCCAGGAGCTGAGCACGCAGTTGCAGCACCAGGCCAAACCGCAGTAGCGGGGCGCCGCGCGCAATTGGCGACGCCCACGCCTGCGGGGCGCTTGGCGCGGCTGATCGGCGGGAGCGGGGTGGCCTGTCAGTGGCCGCTTAGCCACTGATAGGCCTGCGGGTCCGCTGCGCATTCGCCGAAGCCGCATTCGAGCAGCGTTGAGACGAGATTGGCTGCAATGAGGGCGACGAACACGCCAATTGCCAACTTACCGAGCCAGCCGGTCTTGCTGTCGCTGCTCGGGTGCTCACAGCTTCTGAGGCCGAGCATCACGGCGACGAACAGCACGGTGAGCGCCGCGGTGATCGCGGCCCAGGTGTAGAAATGCAGCCCGAGCAAGGGCGAGCCATAGACGCCCGTGCCCGGCGCGATGTGCAGGAACATCTGGCGCACCGAGATCGCGCCGGTCGCGAGCGCGCCCAGCAGGACGATGCCGTAGTGGCCGCTGCGGATGCCGAACCGCACGTTCAGCAGGAAACCCAATCCGATCAACATCAAGCCGGCGCGCTGGAGCTGGCACAGCGGGCACGGCAGCTCGCCGAACGCCAGTTGATAGTAAAAGGCGATCGCCAGCGAGAGCGAGACGCCGAGCAGCGCCAGGCTGTTCAGCGTTCGGCTGCCCAGCGGATGGTCGCGAGTTTCGATAGTGGTCGTCGTCATGGCCGCCCCTCCTCAGAACACGAGGCCCAATGGGCCAGTCGCGTGGTGCTTGAAGGAGGCGAGCGTGATGACGAGCGTCAAGAAAAAGAACGCGATGCTGGCGCAATACTTGCCGCGCACGGCGGTTCCCGCAGTGATGAGCGCCATGAGAAACGGGAGAAACATGAACATGGTCGATTTTTCTTACAGAATCGAAACCGCTCACTGTATCCATCTCTCATTGAAATGGGCAGGTCCCGACGGAGAGGACATCCTCGGTCTTTGAGCCAGCTCAACTTTTCATGAGCCGCTTCTGCCGCCCGACGCTCATGATGAGGCCGACCGCGACGCCGAGCGTGGTGAGCGCGGTGCCGCCATAACTCATGAACGGCAGCGGCACGCCGACGACCGGAAGAATCCCGCTCACCATCCCGATGTTGACGAACGCGTAGGTGAAGAACGCCATCGTGAGCGAGCCGGCCAATAATCGTCCGAACAGCGTTGCCCCGTTTGCGGCGACGTAGAGCCCGCGCGCGATCAGCAGCGTATAGAGCACGAGCAGCACGAGCCCGCCCGCGAGCCCGAACTCCTCCGAGAACACGGCGAAGATGAAGTCGGTATGTTTTTCGGGGATGAACTCGAGGTGCGCCTGCGTGCCTTTCAGCCAGCCCTTGCCGAGCGGGCCGCCCGAGCCGATCGCGATGACGGCCTGGATCGTGTGGAAGCCTTTGCCAAGCGGATCGGACGTTGGGTCGAGCAGTGTGCAGATGCGGTGCTTCTGGTAGTCGTGCATCAACGGCCACTGCACCTCGGGCTGGCAGATCTTCTCCTGGAACGTCGCGATCAACGCCACCGCAATGACGACGGCGACCAGCACCGGCGCGATCAGCTTGAACGACAGCCCGGCAAAATAGATGACGAAAAGACCCGCGGCGAACACGAGCATCGCCGTGCCGAGGTCCGGCTGCTTGGCGATCAGGCCGACAGGCACCACGAGAATGGCGAAGCCGACGAGAAAGTCCCACCATCGCAGCCCGCCTTCGCGCTTCTGGTAGTACCACGCGAGCATGAGCGGCGTGGCGATCTTCAAGAGTTCGGACGGTTGGATCACGACGCCCACGTTGATCCAGCGTTTCGCGCCCTTCTTCGTGATCCCGAATACCGCCACGCCGATAAGGAGCGCGATCCCGACCGAATAGAGCGGTACGGCGAATCGCATTAGCGTCGTGGGCGGTACGTTCGCGAGCACCCACATGAGGATGAAGGTGAAGAGGATGTTGCGCAGCTGGTCTTCGACCTTTCCCGGCATGTCGAGCGTCGCGCTATAGAGCGTCACGATGCCGACGCACAGCAACAGGAACACCGTCAGCGCGAGCGGGCGATCGAAGCCCGCGAACATCTGCTTGACGCGTTCGATCCAGACACGCTTGTCGAATTGCATGCCTTTCTCCGTTAATCGTCGATACCGGACGGGGCCGGTGTGGAGGGAGCGGCGGACGGCGAATTCTCGTCGCGAGACGGCGGCGCGATGGCGACGTCGGGCGTATCGCTGGCGGGGCGCGGCTTGCGCGGTTTTTTGGCCGGCGCGGCAGCGGCGGCGCCGGATGCTGAGGCGTCCGAGGCGCTTGATGCGCCGAGCGCGCGCTTCGCTTTCTTCGCGTTCTTCGTGATGGCTGCGCTCGATGCGCCGGACGCTGCCGACGCGCCAACCGCTGCGGCGCTAGACGCGCCTGCCGTATTCACGGCGTCCGGGGCCGCGAGCGCATCGGCCGGGCCGGATGCGGCCGCATCGGAAGCCGCGGCATCAGACGCGCTCTTCGGCGGCACTGGCGACGGCAGCGCCGTGAACCCGGCAGCCACCTTGACCACCGGCGCCGAGCCGTCGGCCGCGTCGGACGCGCCGATCACCGGCGCGGTGATGCCCTGCGTCGCCGAAGCGGCCGCCACGACCGCCGCCGCTTCCACCCCCGGCTTCTGTCGCTGGAGCAGCCAGAAGTCGAGCACGCGGCGTGCGATCGGGCCGGCCGCCTGTGCGCCCCAGCCGCCGTTTTCGACGATCAACGCGACCGCGATCTGCGGATTGTCAGCGGGTGCGAACGCAATGAAGAGCGCGTGGTCGCGCAGATTCTCGGCGAGCGCGTGGCCGTGGTACTTCCCGCCTTGCAGCGAGAACACCTGGGCGGTACCCGTCTTGCCGGCCGTGACGTACGGCGCATCGCGAAACACTTGATACGCGGTGCCGGACGGATTCGTCGTCACGTTGATCATGCCGCGCTTGACGACGTCGATGTCGGATTGCGTGACGTCGATCCGGCCGTTGTCTTTTGGCACGGTCAAACGCAACTGGTGGGAGATCGGATTCTCGATTTCCTTTACCAAGTGCGGCTTCATGACGACGCCGTTGTTCGCGAGCGTCGCTGTCGCATGCGCGAGCTGCAGGATCGTGAACGAGTTGTAGCCCTGGCCGATCCCGAGACTGATCGTCTCGCCTTCGTACCAGCGCTGCTGCTCGGGCTTGCGATACGCCTTCTTTTTCCAGTCGGTCGACGGAAGTATGCCGCGCGCTTCGCCCGCGATGTCGATGCCGGTGATCTGCCCGAAGCCCCACGGTTTCATGAAGTTGGCGATTGCGTTGACGCCGAGATCGTGCGCGAGCATGTAGAAGTAGGTGTCGTTCGACACCATGATCGCGCGGTTCATGTCGATCCAGCCCTGGCCCTGCGGCACATCGTTGCGGAACGTGTGGCCGCCGAACGTGTACGACCCCGGGTCCTGGAAGCCCCACTGCGGCGTGCGCTTATGCAGCGTCAGCGCGGCGAGCGCCATGAACGGCTTGTAGGTCGAACCCGGCGGATACGTGCCGTGCAGCGGCCGGTTCAGGAGCGGGTGATCGGGCGAATTGTTGAGATCGTCCCAGGTTTGCTGGTCGATGCCGTCGACAAACGAATTCGGGTCGAAACTCGGCGACGACACGAACGCGAGCACGTCGCCCGTCGACGGCTCGATTGCGACGAGCGCGCCGCGTTTGCCCGCGAACGCCTGCTCGGCGACTTGCTGCAAGCCGATATCGATCGACAGCACGAGGTTGTTGCCCGGCGTTGCCTGCGTGCGCGAGAGCGTGCGCACGGGCCGCCCGCCCGCCGTCACTTCGACTTCCTCGAAGCCGGTCATGCCGTGCAGTTCGGTCTCGTAGCTCTGCTCGACGCCGATCTTGCCGATGTAGTCAGTGCCCTTGTAGTTGTTGGCGTCGAGGCGCGGATCGTAGTGGTCCGGATCGCTGTCGTTTTGGTCGCTGATATCGTCGATGCGCTCTTGGTCGCGCTGCGAGATCCGGCCGATGTAGCCGATCACGTGCGCGGCGGTCACGCCGAGCGGATATTGGCGGAACAGGCGCGCGCGCACGTCGACGCCCGGGAAGCGGAAACGCTGGGCGGTGAACTTCGCGACTTCCTCGTCGGTGAGGCGCGTGCGGATCGGCAGGCTCTCGAAGTTCTTCGAGTCTTCGAGCAGCTTCTTGAAGCGGCGGCGGTCGCGCGGGTCGATCGTGATGACGGTCGAGAGCTTGTCGATGACATTGTCGAGCGTGTCGTCGAGCTTCGACGGCGTGATTTCCAGTGTGTACGCCGAGTAGTTCTTCGCGAGCACGACGCCGTTACGGTCGGTGATGATGCCGCGGTTCGGCACGATCGGCGCCACGGAAATGCGGTTTTCCTCGGCCTGCAGCGAGTATTTGCTGTAGTGCCAGACCTGCAGGTTCAGAAAACGCAGCACAAGCAGGCCGAAGCAGACAAGCACGAACAGCCCGGCCAGCGCGACGCGCAGGCGGAACCTCGAAAGCTGTTGCTGGGTGTCCTTGAATTCGGTCATGCGAGTACTGAGTCAGCGGCGCCGGGTGTGGCGATAACGATGGAGCACAACATGGCGCGAGGCGTTCTCAGATCGGCCGGGTGTCGTCCGGATCTTCCGGGCGGCGCTGCGGCATCAGGAGCAGCGTACTCGCGATCGGCCACAGCGCGGCTTCGACGAAGCCGTTGATCAGATAACCCCAGCCGGGAAACGCAGCGCCCATCAAGAGACGGATCACGAACGGCACGATCTGCGCGCCGACCAGGAGCGGCGCGACGGCGAACATCTGCACGCCGAGCGTCATCCACAGCACGCGCCGGTGAATCGTGATCGCGCCATACGAGAGCAGCGTGTAGGCGAGCGCGTGCTCGCCGAGCAGGCTCGCGTCATGCACGTCCATCAGGATGCCGAGCAGGAACGCGAGGCCCATGCCGACTTTGCGTGGCTGGTGCACGTTCCAAAACAGCAGCACGAGCGCGACGAAGTCGGGCACGGCGACAAGGCGCCCCCACGGCATCAGGTTCAGCAGGAACGCGGCCGCGAGACTGAACGCGATGAAGTACGGATTCACCGGCAGCAAGATGTATTGCGGGCGGTTCATCGCTTGGCTCCCGAGGCTGCGATGGCTTTGTCGGCGGCTTTCACCGCTTTCTTGCCCTTGGCGTCTTTGCCCGCTGCCGCGGACGCTGCTTCCGGCTCCTCCGGACGCGGCGGCACATTGCTCAGATAGTGCAGCACGAGGAACTGCTTCGCGCCGCGCACGGTGGCGATCGGCTCGCAGACGACACGGGCGAACGCGGTATCGGCGAGCTTGTCGACGCGCACCACCTTCGCAACCGGGAGCCCGGGCGGATAGACGCCGTCGAGGCCGCTCGTCACGAGCTCGTCGCCCGCGAGCACATCGGCGCTGATCGGCACGAAGCGCATTTCGAGCGCGTCGCCCTTCGGCGTGCCGTAGATCACGCTGCGCAGCCCGGTGCGCACGACTTGCACCGGCACCGCCTGATCCTTATCGGTGAGGAGCGTCACTTCCGACTGCATCGGGTACACGCGCGTGACCTGGCCGACGACACCGTTTTCGCTCACGACCGGCGAACCGTTCTGAACGTCCCGATGCGACCCGACACCGATCACGACTTTCTGCGTGAACGGATCGCTCGTGTCGTACTGGATTTCGGCGGGGATGGCCTGTGTCGTAATCTGCTTGGACAGATCCAGAAGCGCGCGCAGATGCGCATTTTCGGCCTCGAGCCCGGCGACTTGATTCGCTTGCAACGAGAGCTGCAGGTTGCGCGCGGTGAGCTTCTGGTTTTCCGTGCGCAGCGTGGCGCTCGTCACCGCAAGGTCGGCGGCGCCCACGAAGGCGTCGCGCGGCACGAGGGCCGCGCGCTGCAGCGGATAGAGTCCCGCGCCAAGTACGCCGCGCACGACTTCGAGCGTCTTGAAACGCGCATCGGAGACGAGCAGCGCGAGCGCGAGCATGACGAAAAAGACCAGCCGCGCGAGCGCAGACGGGCCTTGCTTGAAAAGAGGCGGCGGACTGTATTCCATGGTCGGCGCCGGGGGCGTGATCGTGTGACTGAGGCTACGGCGCGCTTAGCTTAGCGCGCGCGACGTCTAGCCGGTCAGGCTGTGAGCGCCGCGCTGCCAAGGATGTCACGGGGTTCACTCGTACGAGAAGATGCTGCCGAGCTTGTCCATGCGCTCGAGAGCCATGCCCGAGCCCCGTACGACGCACGTCAGCGGGTCTTCGGCGACCAGCACCGGCAGGCCGGTTTCCTCGGCGAGCAGGCGGTCGAGATCGCGCAGGAGCGCGCCGCCGCCCGTCAGCATCATGCCGCGCTCGGCGATGTCGGCGCCCAACTCCGGCGGGGTTTGTTCGAGCGCGATCTTCACCGACGAGACGATCTGGTTAAGCGGATCGGTCAGCGCTTCGAGGATTTCGTTGCTGGAGATCGTGAAGCTGCGCGGAATGCCTTCCGACAGGTTGCGGCCCTTGACTTCGATTTCCTTGACTTCGGAGCCCGGGAACGCCGAGCCGATTTCCTTCTTGATCGATTCGGCGGTTTGCTCGCCGATCAGCATGCCGTAGTTGCGGCGGATGTAGTTGACGATCGCTTCGTCGAACTTGTCGCCGCCGACGCGCACCGAGCCCTTGTAGACGATGCCGCCGAGCGAGATCACGCCGACTTCGGTCGTGCCGCCGCCGATATCGACGACCATCGAGCCCGTGGCTTCCGACACCGGCAGGCCGGCGCCGATCGCGGCGGCCATCGGCTCTTCGATCAGGTAGACCTGCGAGGCGCCCGCGCCGTGCGCGGCTTCCTTGATCGCGCGGCGCTCGACTTGGGTGGAGCCGCACGGCACGCAGATGATGATGCGCGGCGACGGCGAGAACATCCGCGATTCGTGCGCCATCTTGATGAACTGCTTGATCATCTGCTCGGTGACGGTGAAGTCGGCGATCACGCCGTCCTTCATCGGGCGGATCGCCTCGATGTTGCCTGGCACCTTGCCGAGCATCTGCTTGGCTTCCTTGCCGACTGCCTGAATGGTCTTCTTGCCGTTGGGACCGCCTTCTTGGCGGATGGAGACGACGGACGGTTCGTCGAGAACGACACCCTTGCCACGCATGTAGATGAGCGTGTTGGCCGTGCCGAGGTCAATCGCCAGATCGTTGGAGAAGTAGCTGCGCAAAAAACCGAACATGTAAATCCTGTCTCGCTGGGGGCCGGCTTCGCTTCATGGGCGCCGCACGGCAGCGGAAAAAATAACAGCTTCGAGTTCGGGCGTGAGCGGCCGCCACACGAGCGCGAAGCTGCAATGAAATCTACCGGGAACCGTAAAAAACCAAGGTGGAATTCTCAGCGCAGTGATCAGTAAAGACGCCGAAAGGCCAGGGTAAGTAGGCCCGGGTTTGGATCGAACGCGTAATGATACCTTATAATTTTGTCGTATTTGAAGGCTGCGGGTGGCACTTTTTGCCCTGGTTTTACCCTTGGAAGCCCGCTTTTTGAGGGTTCGATCCGGCCCTCGTAGTGCTTCGTAACTCCCTGTCGCGGCATCGTTTTTTCCGATGCGCCAAGTTCCACGCATTTTTCCGGTGACAGCATGGCTTTGACCCTGACCGATGTTAAACGCATCGCGCATCTGGCGCGCCTCGAATTGGCCGACGCCGATGCCGAGCACACGCTGACCCAGCTCAACGAATTCTTCGGGCTCGTCGAGCAGATGCAGGCCGTCGATACGACCGGCATCGCGCCGCTCGCCCATCCGATCGAGCACATCGAAGACGTCGCGCTGCGGTTGCGCGAGGACGCCGTCACCGAGTCGGTCGACCGCGACTCGAATCAGCGACCGGCGCCCGCGGTGCAGGATGGTCTGTACCTCGTCCCGAAAGTGATCGAATAACTGTTTAGGGCGCCCCGGCGTTTTCTTGAGGAAAGCACTCCCAATGCACGCAAAGAGTTTGACCGAACTGCGCGCGCTCATCACGTCGAAGCAATGTTCGGCCGTCGAGATGGCGCAGCACTATCTGAAGCGAATCGACGCCGCGAACGCGCTCAACGCGTTCATCCAGGTCGATCCTGAACTGACGCTGGCGCAGGCGAAGGCCGCCGACGAACGCATCGCCAATGGCGACACCGGGGCGCTCGTCGGCCTGCCGATCGCGCACAAGGACGTGTTCGTCACGCGCGGCTGGCGTTCCACCGCCGGCTCCAAGATGCTTGCCGGCTACGTGAGCCCGTTCGACGCGACGGTCGTCGAGCGCTTCGCGCGCGCCGGCATGGTGACGCTCGGCAAGACCAACATGGACGAGTTCGCGATGGGCTCGTCGAACGAAAATTCGGCGTTCGGCCCCGTGAAGAACCCGTGGGACTTGGCGGCCGTGCCGGGCGGCTCGTCGGGCGGTTCGGCCGCGGCCGTGGCAGCGCGGCTCGCGCCCGCCGCAACCGCCACCGACACCGGCGGCTCGATCCGCCAGCCGGCGTCGTTCTCGGGCGTGACCGGCATCAAGCCGACTTACGGCCGCGTGTCGCGCTACGGGATGATCGCGTTCGCGTCTTCGCTCGACCAGGGCGGCCCGATGGCGCAGAGCGCCGCCGATTGCGCGGCGCTGCTCAACGCGATGGCCGGCTTCGACGAGCGCGATTCGACGAGCCTCACGCGCGACGACGAGGACTACGCGCGCTATCTCGGCAAGACGTGGTCGGCTGACGGCTCGGCCGCGAAGCCGCTTGCGGGCTTGCGCATCGGCTTGCCGAAGGAGTACTTCGGCGCTGGTCTGGCCGACGACGTGCGCGCCGCCGTCGACGCCGCGCTCAAGCAATACGAAGCGCTCGGCGCGACGCTCGTACCCGTGACGCTGCCGAAGACGGAGCTGTCCATCCCCGTCTATTACGTGATCGCCCCGGCGGAGGCGTCGTCGAACCTCTCGCGCTTCGACGGCGTACGCTTCGGCCATCGCGCGGCGCACTACCGCGATCTGCTCGACATGTACAAGAAGTCGCGCGCCGAAGGCTTCGGTCACGAGGTGAAGCGCCGCATTCTGGTCGGCACGTATGTGCTCTCGCACGGCTACTACGACGCGTACTACCTGCAGGCGCAGAAGATCCGGCGCATCATCGCTCAGGACTTCGAGGAAGCGTTCAAGTCCTGCGACGTGATCATGGGGCCGGTTGCGCCGTCGGTGGCGTGGGATATCGGCGCGAAGGGCGACGATCCGCTGCAGATGTATCTCGCCGACGTCTACACGCTGTCGATCAGCCTCGCGGGCCTGCCCGGCATGAGCGTGCCGTGTGGCTTCGGTGCGGGCGCGAACGCGAAGCGCCCGGTCGGCTTGCAGATCGTCGGCAACTATTTCAATGAAGCCCGGATGCTGCAGGTCGCCGATGCGTTCCAGCGCGCGACCGATTGGCACAAGCAATCCCCGGCAGGAGCATGACTATGGAGTGGGAAGTCGTTATCGGCCTCGAGACGCACACGCAGCTCTCGACGGCCTCGAAGATTTTCTCCGGCGCCTCGACGCGGTTCGGTGCCGAGCCGAACACGCAGGCTTGCGCCGTCGATCTCGCGCTGCCGGGCGTGCTGCCGGTGATGAACAAGGGCGCGGTCGAGCGCGCGATCCGCTTCGGCCTCGCGATCGGCGCGACCGTCGCGCCGCGCAGCATCTTCGCGCGCAAGAATTATTTCTATCCCGATCTGCCGAAGGGCTATCAGATCAGCCAGTACGAGATCCCCGTCGTGCAAGGCGGGCAGATCACGATCCAGGTGCCCGCGAACGACAAGGCCGGCATGGCCGCGTACGAGAAGACCGTCAACCTGACGCGCGCCCACCTCGAAGAAGATGCGGGCAAGTCGCTGCATGAAGACTTCGCGGACATGACCGGCATCGACTTGAATCGCGCCGGCACGCCGCTGCTCGAAATCGTCACCGAGCCGGAAATGCGCAGCGCCGCCGAGGCGGTCGCGTATGCGAAGGCGCTGCATGGGCTCGTCGTGTGGCTCGGCATTTGCGACGGCAACATGCAGGAAGGGTCGTTCCGCTGCGACGCGAACGTGTCGGTGCGTCCGGTCGGGCAGAAGGAATTCGGCACGCGAGCGGAGATCAAGAACCTGAATTCGTTCCGCTTCCTCGAAGAAGCGATTCAGTACGAAGTGCGCCGCCAGATCGAACTGATCGAAGACGGCGGCACCGTCGTGCAGGAAACGCGCCTCTACGATCCGGACAAGCGCGAAACGCGCTCGATGCGCAGCAAGGAAGACGCGCACGATTACCGCTATTTCCCCGATCCTGACCTGATGCCGCTCGTGATCGACGCGGCGTGGGTCGAGCGCGTGAGGGGCGAGATGCCCGAGCTGCCCGCCGGCATGCAGAAGCGGTTCGTCGAGCAATACGGCGTGACGCCGTACGACGCCGGTGTGCTGACGTCGAGCAAGGCGATGTCGGCGTACTTCGAGGCGGTCGTCGAGAAGACGGGCGTTGCTCAGTCGAAGACGGCAGCGAACTGGCTGATGGGCGAAGTGTCGTCGCAACTGAACCGCGACGGCCTCGACATCGCCGAGTGCCCCGTCTCCGCGGCGCAGCTTGCGCTGGTGCTGCAACGCATCGCCGACGGCACGATCTCGAACAAGATCGCGAAGGAAATCTTCCTCGCGATCTGGGATGAGAAAGCCGCCGACGAAGCCGCCGCCGACCGCATCATCGAAGCGAAGGGCCTGAAGCAGATCTCGGATACGGGCGCGCTCGAAGCGATCATCGACGAAGTGCTCGCCGCGAACCCGAAGTCGGTCGAGGAATTCCGCGCCGGCAAGGAAAAGGCGTTCAACGCGCTGATCGGCCAGGCGATGAAGGCGACCAAGGGCAAGGCCAATCCGCAGCAGGTCAACGAGCTGTTGAAGAAGAAGCTGTCTTGATGGCGCGTTGATCGAAATGCATCGCCGGCTCGCGCGAACCGGCGCGATGGAATAACGGGCTGTTGCCGGGCTTGAATACAGGGCGGCAGCCCGTTTTTGTTTGGATCCACCGATGACGTGACAGGCCACTGAGCGCTGACGCGTCTTGGGCAACCCAAAGCATGGGGAGTGCGCATGTCGAAGCAACCGAATCTGGACGACTTTCGTGTCCCGTACGCCGGCAACGGCAAGAAGACCGATAAATTCGCGCTGACCGATTTCGATACCGCATCGAAGCCGTTTTCGATCGGATCGAAAGAGGCCGACCGCGAGCGCCTGTCGGAGATCGGCAAGCGGCTCGACGAGCTGCAGGAGCGCCTTCACGCGCAGCGCCGCCAGCGCGTGCTGCTCGTGCTGCAAGGCATGGACACGAGCGGCAAGGACGGCACCGTGCGCGCCGTGTTCCACGAAGTCGATCCGCTCGGCTTGCGCATCGTGCCATTCAAGGCGCCTACGCCGCTCGAGCTCGCGCACGATTTCCTGTGGCGGGTGCACGCGAATGCACCGGCGGCCGGCGAGCTGACGGTCTTCAACCGCAGCCACTACGAAGACGTGCTC